>JAYUTQ010000073.1:0-2000 GCA_043755055.1 Chitinophagaceae bacterium
GGTTCCAGCACATGCTGCCATGGGCGTACGGCATCAGGATTTCTTAAAGGAATAGTGGCCCCGGTAGCCAGCGATCGGATAATGTCTGGCACTATCCTGTCTTTACTCCAGTCGCCACCGCCAATAACGTTTCCGGCCCTTGCACTGGCAATAGCTTTTTGGTGAACAGCATATTTATTAGGGTTAAAAAAAGAATTGCGAAACGAATCCACTGCCAGTTCGGCACAGGCTTTACTGGCACTGTATGGGTCGTAGCCGCCAAGCCTGTCGTCTTCGGTATATGGCCGCAGCACTTCATTGTTATGGTACACTTTATCGGTGGTAATGACCACTATCGAACACTTATGATTCAATGCTGTAGCGGCTTCCAGCAGGTTGGCTGTGCCTGTTACATTCACTTCAAACGTTTCGGCCGGGTGCTGATAAGCATACCGTACCAGAGGTTGTGCAGCCAGATGAAAAATGAAATCGGGCTGAAAAGCTACGAGTTCATCAGTCAGTTTTTGCTTATCTCTGATGTCGGCAAAAACTGAATGTGTTTTAAAATTTTCGGGCAATGTATTATAAATGCCATCGGCATCTTCGGGTGGTAAGGCATAGCCTTTTACCGTAGCGCCAAGGCTTTGCAGCCATGCCAGCATCCAGCTTCCTTTAAAGCCGGTATGGCCGGTAAGAAAAACTTTTTTGCCTGCATACACAGGCTGCAATATGTGGTGATTGCCTACCATACTTTCCATTTTGCTTTGTTATTGGCCCAGAGTTCTTCCAGTTCTATTTTGTCCCGAAGGGCATCCATGCATTTCCAGAAACCTTTGTGTCTGTACGCAATTAGCTGCCCTGCATTGGTTAGTTTTTCCAGTGGTTCATCTTCCCACATCATGTCGGTCATGTCGCCTTCCAGGTAATCGAATACTTCTGGTTTTAGTATAAAAAATCCGCCGTTGATCCATTTGCTTTCGTCCTTGGCTTTTTCTTTAAAAGAAACCACATTGCCAGATTCGTCAAGGTCCATTCCGCCAAAACGGGAATCCATGGCTACCGAAGTTACCGTGGCAATTTTGTTATGTTTTTTATGAAAGGCTAACAACCCGGCCAAATTTACATCGCAAACACCATCGCCATAAGTGAGCATAAAATCTTCATTTCCAATATATTTCTGCACCTGCTGTAGCCTGCCTGCGGTTTTGGTACTGAGGCCGGTTTCTACCAACGTAACTTTTATGGGTTCGCTGTTGGTGCCATGCACTTCCATTTTATTGGTAGATAAGTCGATGGTGATATCGCTGTTATGCAGGAAGTAATTCATAAAATATTCCTTTATAAAATACCCTTTATAACCAAGGCAAACGATAAAATCGTTGAAACCGTAGTGGCTGTAAATTTTCATGATATGCCACAGGATGGGCTTCCCTCCTACCTCCACCATAGGCTTGGGGCGGATGTCGGTTTCTTCACTAAGCCTTGTACCGAGGCCCCCGGCAAACAATACTACTTTCATACTTTCTGCTAATTATTATATTTTCAGCTATTAAAATATTCAATAACCAATTTTCAATTCTCAATACTTAACCTGAAACCCTACACCTTAAACCCTAAACCTTCTACCTTTAGCCAAATTTTATGACGACGGCAAATGTAAGTAAACAGGTGTTACTGCTTTATCCGATTCTTAAACAAACCATCAACAGCAAACCGTTCTCTATTAATGGCCAGTTCCATACAGCGTCAAAGCATACTATCTACAATTATTATTTATGTTGGTTTTGCCTTTGGGGCTTTTAATTTACTAATGCTGCAAAGCCTTATTGGCAAAGATTATTACGGCTTAACCCGTGTAGTTAATGATACAGGTTTTATTGCGGCATATTTTGCCACACTTGGCAGTCAGGCTATGGTGGCCAAATTCCTGCCGTTTTACAAACATTTCCTGCCAGTGGAGAAAAACGATCTTCCCTTCATTGCCATGTGCATGGCTGGTGTTGGTACTTTGTTTACCCTGT
>JAYUTQ010000074.1:0-4391 GCA_043755055.1 Chitinophagaceae bacterium
GGTTCAGATTAAAACAACCGAAAAATTCGCATCCTTACACTTTCTTTTTATGGATAAATATAAGGAGCTACGGCATTAATATTTATTAGAAAAGAAGTATTGGTAAATTTTTTACCTGCTATATACCACTTAACCCACGCTTATTTTCACGATGCTTTTTTAGCCAGTTTATCAAAAAACGATTCCAGATCGCTAAACATGTCCTTAAAAATGGGTATCAGCTTCCCGAATCCATCAATAGTTTTTGGGCCCCATGGAGCAATATAACTGTAAGTAGCTGATGCCGCTATCGTTTCGGACTTAATAATATTTATTTTTTGGGCATAAAATAAAACCACACTAAAAAGCACCGTGTACAATGCCACAAAAAGCAGCATGCCCCCAATTCTGTTCACCCATCCCAACATGGCTATCTGAAAGGTTTTTTCTATAAGTTTAGCGCCTAGCCTCACCAATATCACCACCACAATAAACACTGCTGCAAAAGAAATAATGGGCAGCCATTGGTTATTTACCGAAATATTTTCTTTTAAATAATTGGCAACCACAGCGCTTAGTTTAATGGCTGCTGCTATACCTACAATAAAAGCCAGCACCGAAAACAAAGCTACAATCAGCCCCTTGCTAAACCCTTTAAAAACAGCCATTATCATTAGTACCAAAAACAGGATGTCAATAATCATAGTACCAATATTAGAGTTTGTTTTTTATTAATGTATGCTATCTTAAAATTTTGTCGGCAGCAGTTGTTATAATTCGGCAAGGCTGCATGTTCTGCCTACCCTTATTCCTTTTTCGGTTTGTTGCAGTTCGCAGCATTCGTGTATGGCGTCATGCTCAAAAAACAGCACATAATTATTGTCAACTGCTTCCTGCAAAAATGCTTTTTTTTCTGCCAGCGTTATTAATGGTCTTGTATCGTAAGCCATAATATATGGCAATGGAATATGCCCGACTGATGGCAATAAATCTGCCATAAAAATAATTGTCCTGCCTCTGTATTCCAGCTTTGGCAGCATCATCGCATCGGTATGGCCGTATGCTGTTATTACTTTAAAATGATTATTAAAAATGGAAGTGCTGCTGTCAGCAGCATCAGTAGGGTAAAATTTTAATTGTCCGCTTTCCTGAATAGGCAAAATATTTTCTTTTAGAAACGAAGCCTTTTCACGGTCGTTGGGTTGGGTGGCCCATTTCCAATGTTGTTCGTTGCTCCAGTAATGGGCATTTTTAAATGCTGGCACCAGTCGTTCGCCTTCCCTTATGATGCTGCCGCCGCAATGGTCAAAATGGAGATGGGTAAGGAATACATCTGTTATATCATCCCGGTTAAAGCCTTTGGCAGCAAAGCTTTTATCCAGCGTATCATCGCCATGCAGGTAATAGTGGCCCATAAATTTTGCATCCTGCTTGTCGCCTATTCCATTGTCTATTAGTATCAGTTGCTTACCATCTTGTACCAGCAGGCACCGCATAGCCCAGGTGCATAAATTGTTTTCATCGGCAGGATTTGTTTTGTGCCAAATGCTTTTGGGCACCACCCCAAACATGGCACCGCCATCTAGTTTAAAATTGCCGGTTGGTATGGAATGAAGTATCATAATTAGTGGTCAATGGGTCAATAGTCAGTGGTCAACAGACCTGCTATATTTATTTTAGTCCGTTATTTTCTACCGGATTTATTGGATCTCTTTTAACCTTGCTTTCAGGTCTTCTTCCGCAATATTGTCCAAATCAGATTTGTCGTAAATGGAAATTAAGTAGACTGTAGATTGGATGATTTTTACACAGGCAATAACTCTGGCACCACCACTTTTGCCCTGCCCTTTACTTTTTATTGCGAGGCGTATTTTATAACAGTCTTTCCCAATGGGAGTTCCTATTAGCGGATTGATTTCTAAAACATCTAACAAGGAAGCATAATCATCTTTCAATGATTGATACTTCTTTGATAACCTTTTAAGTTCATTATCAAAAGGAGGGATGGTTTTTAATTTATAGTTCATTTAATAAATCTCTGGCATCTTTCAATTTTATTTTCCCTTGCATGTGCAACTGTACCTGATTTAGCCTGTCTGGCAGACTATTCAAAAAATCTTCCTTTGCTTTTTTCTTTGCGTTTGCAGGTACTTCTTTTTTTTGCACAGCAGTACGAATGTTCATACGCTTCATTAAATCGGCAACAAAGGCCAGTTCTTCTTTATTTCTTGGTTTTACAACAAGTGTTTCCATAAAATAAAATTACAGTTTGTTATCGTTACCGGCGGCAGTAGTTGTGGGTTTTAATTGGCGTTCTTTTACCAGGGCCATATACAGCCAAATTAATCCAATCACAAAAAATATGATTAGCGAAAGCAGGGAGTTCTTCATGCCGCCATGTTCGTTGGTATATTCTGCGATAAACCCAAAAGTAAACATGCCAATTACAATGGCAATTTTTTCGGTAAGGTCGTAATAACTAAAGTAAGATGCGGTGTTTTTAGTTTGCGGCATTAGCTTGCTGTAGGTGCTTCGGCTAAGCGATTGGATGCCACCCATTACCAGGCCCACAGCTACGGCGAGTGCATAAAATGCGTATTCTACCGGCGCCTGTTGCGGCTGAAATTTCTCTACTACTGCTTCTATTTCCTTATCCGTTTTTTCAATTTCCGCGTCGGTTGCATTTTGTTCTTTTAATATCGATTTATTGAACTTCAGTGCATCCACCTGATCATGGTAAGGCTTTAGTGGCTCGGCCAGTTCGGCAGTTTTATAGCCGGCAAAACAGATAACCACCCATAACATAATTAAGCCCATTAAAACCCTGAAGTTGCCCAACCTCGCAGAGATTTTACTAATTAATATGGCTCCGGGTATTGCTACCAGTTGTATCAATACTACTGTTACAATCAATTTGGTTTCGGGAAGGCCCAGCAGCTTGCTACCCACAATGGTAGCGGCCAGCATTACTGTTTGTACGCCCATGCTGTAAAAGAAAAAACCACGCAGGTAGCTTTTTAAGACTGGCTTTAGTTTTACTTCATTATAAATTCTTCGGGTTTCTTTAAACCCTTCTTTAAATACGTTTACCTTTTTTAAATCCTGCTGATTTATTTTGGGTAGCCGGGCAAATGTTATTTGGGCAAAACCAAACCACCACAAGCCTACCAACAAAAATGTAATACGAATTGGTGTGGTGCTATCCGGCATAGCCAGCACCAGTCCAAAGCCGATAAGTTGCATAATTACACTCCCTATGTAACCGAACGAAAACCCTTTGGCACTTATGCGGTCCCTGTCTTCCGGCGCAGCTATTTCGGGTAGGTATGCATTGTAAAAAACCAAACTTCCCACATATCCCATGGCTGCCATCATAAACGCCATAATGCCCAGCCACAGCGTATCCATCCCTTTAAAAAAGAATAACATACAACAACCAAATGAGCCCATAAAACAAAAGAACCGCATAAAATTTTTCTTATTGCCACGGGTATCGGCCACAGAAGTAAGTATGGGATATGATAAGGCGATAATAAGGTAGGCTGCGGCCAATGAATAGTTGTACAGAGAAGAATTTACAAAACGAAAACCCAGAAAATTAATCATGTCGCTTCCCGGTCCGGTTCCGTTTTTGGCAACTGTGGTAAAATATATTGGAAAAAATGTAGTAGTAATTACAAGGTTATAAACGCTGTTAGCCCAGTCGAACATAGCCCAGCCGTTAATTACTTTTTTAGAAGCCGTATGCATTAAATTAGGGTTAGGTGGTAAATGTAAGAAAACCCAATTCAAGTAGCGACATTGGGTGCATATATAATTGGGGCATTGTTTAATATACCAAGGAGATGCTACCTGTTTGTGAAAATGAAAGTGCAGATAATATCGGCTTGGGTAAGAACGGAACCACAAACCAAGTTTAACCACTGCCTGACATAGCTGTAACCCTATAATGATACAAAAAGGTAGTGCCTATGGCACATAATTACCACAATTTTAAATACAACCGAAACGGACACAGCTTAATGATATGATGAAAATTGAAAATCGCCTGCCCGGAACTGCTATTGATAAAAAATATTAAAGCGGTAGCTACCAAACAACAGCCAAAATTAAAAAAATGACCACCCCGGACTAAAGCACAACGGCAATAAAATACCGAAGCTGCCAACTACCACCCACCAAATTGCCAAAAAGCCTGACTTGGTGCATTGGCTTGTGCGAATTGCAAATGTGCTTACACCTGTGCGGTATTTGTCAAATTCGGGATTTTCCAATGAAATAAACAAACGGTTATTAAACAAGTAGATATGTTGTCTTTTATACCAATTGTATTTACAATTTAGTCCAAACCACGAAGTGGTTCAATAATAATAGCCACGGGTCCCGAATAACCGGGATGTTCCATAAAACCC
>JAYUTQ010000075.1:0-1999 GCA_043755055.1 Chitinophagaceae bacterium
TGTAGCTAAAGTTTCAGCTTTCGAGAAAATGAAGAAAGGAATACTATTTAAAGTGATTAGTATTATTTGTGCAGAAACACCATTTTTGTTTGAATAGCAACTTGTTATAAATGTTCTGATTTTCTTCGAATTTAGCACATTCTTTTCTATAGCATTAAATTTTAGTTCGCCATACTGTTGTTTATAAGCGTCAATATATCGTATAATCAGGTTTTCAAAACTTTCTACCATAATTTAGGTTTTTAACCATAAAGAAAAACATTTTGGAAAAATTTACGACCATGGGCAGGACCCTAAAATACCATTAATGTAATCACATATAGTATTATCAGTTTTTTCTGAAAAAGTATTCACATGCCTAATAAAGTCAGTTCCCCAGTTTTTATAAACATTCTCGTCGTGTTTTGTTCTGTGGGCAATATTTCCTCGTATGCTTATGTATCCATCAAGTTTTTTTGAAGCATTTGTTTTGTGCATTGATTTCCAAAACCAATTGTGGCTAATGCTTTTTAGTCCAATTAGCTCTTCAAATAGTTTATCGACTTGCGCAGTTTTAGGCGTATTGAAGTCGCCTAACCAATTTTTTAAACATTCAAGCTGAAGATTTTGCATTATTGTCTTCCACCCGGTATCAGCTAAATCCCAAATTCTTGTTGAATCCTTTTGGTCAAAAATTGCTTTAGTAGCGAAATTTCTAACTTTTAATGAAATGTCGGTAGGCCTATTTGCATGTGTGATTAAGTATTCAAAAGTTTCTTTAGCCACATCTTCAATATAAGTCTCCCAGCAAGCTGTAATAAATATGATTGCAGCCTTATTCAGTACCTCGACTTCTGGTGTTTTTCGTCCGCTACCTGCCCCAGCAATACTTGAATGAATCTTCCATAATGTGTCGATGTCAGTCTTGTTTTGATTAAATGTGCTTTTGGCAATAGAACTCATTTTAGTATTTTTTATGACAATAAAGTTTTTACACCACATAAGTAACCCCTTCCAAAGCCAGTTCCGTATTTTCAAAAACTTCGGTTGCTTCGCCAAGCATTTCGGTCAGGTCTTCGTAGCGGCTGCTGAAATGGCCTATCAGCAAGCGTTTGGCAGTGGCTTGTAATGCAATTTTAGCCGCCTGTTCGCTGGTGCTATGGAAACGTTGGGTGGCTTTATCCTCATCCATTTTCATGTAAGTGCTTTCGTGGTACAGCATATCTACACCTTTAAAGTAGCTGCAAAGGCTGGTATCGTAAATGGTATCGGCACTAAAGGCGTAAGATTTGCCTTCGGTATTTTTAATGGTTACCAATTCATTTCTTACAGTTCCGCCATCCGTGGTGGTATAGTCTTCGCCTTGCTGAAGGCTGGCATAAAAACTAAACGGAATCTGGTACAGTTTTACCGCATCGCCGTCTATTTTGCGGGGCATCTTTTTTTCTCTGAATACAAAACCATAACATGGTATGCGGTGCTGCACCGGAAAGCACCATACTTCCATTTTTTCGTACTCTAGTATTTTACTATACTCCGTTGGGTGGGCATGAAAATGGATGGTAAAAGGCAGGTTGGTACTTGCAGCTTCGAGGTGGATATCAATAACTTTTTCAAGAATAGCCGGGCCGTAAATATGTAACGGTACAGTGCGGCCGCTGAGGCCCATGCTGGTGATGAGGCCAATCAGCCCAAAATAATGGTCGCCGTGCAGGTGGCTAATAAAAATATGATTGATGCGGCTACCACGGATCTTATACTTCACAATCTGCATTTGTGTGCCTTCACCGCAATCTATAAGCAATACCTGATCGTCAAAGGTGAGTGCCTGTGATGTGGGATGCCTGTCGAAGGCTGGTATGGCGGAGTTGTTTCCGAGTATCGTTAAGCCAAACAATGGTGATGTGTTTTGTTAGTTTAGTGGTGGAGGGTTCAGAAATTTTTCAGTTCTGAAATTCGAATATGCTTTATTTTTTTGAAAACTTTATGGACGTATGTTTTGGAAAAATTTACAGAACGA
>JAYUTQ010000076.1:0-4384 GCA_043755055.1 Chitinophagaceae bacterium
TAAAGCTTTATGGGTAAATGGCAATGTTTAAGGATGCAGGGTTTTAACCAGTTACTTTTTATTTTTGATGACCTTTTTTGTCACCTTTTTAGGGTACTCTTTTGGTACTTCTTTTGGAGGTACTATTGGTTCTACGCTCAAAACTTCTTTAATGTCGCCATTGTCATCGAGGTTGTTCATTTGCCTCAATATCCATGGGTAGCGGCGTGCCACTTGTTTGCTCATGGGTTTTACGGTGTACAGTTTTGGGTTGGGCAGGCAGGCAGCTATCATGGCCGCTTCGGGTCGGGTAAGGTCTTTGGCTTTTTTATTAAAATAATGTTTGGCTGCTGCCTCTATTCCAAAAACGCCACCTCCCATTTCGCTGATGTTGAGGTACAGCTCCATAATGCGGCGTTTGCTGTATAATTTTTCTATAATAAATGTAAAATACACTTCCAGGCCTTTACGAAAATAGCCGCCATGTTGCCATAAAAATACGTTTTTGGCTACCTGCTGACTGATGGTGCTGCCACCACGTTTCCGTTTGTGGGTTTTGTTGTATTCGTAAGCTTTTTCCATGCTTTCCCAGTCTATGCCTTCATGCTCCATAAACTGTTGGTCTTCGCTGGCTATTACTGCCAGTCTTGCATTGGGGCTAATTTCTGCAAGGCTTACATAATCTCTTTTTAGGCCATGGCCACCGATAAGGCTGCCCAGTTGGGTAATGGTAATGGGCGGATTAAAAATCCAGATAAACAAGATGTACACCAAGTGGCCAATAAAAAGCCACAGGAATATTTTTTTAGTGATCCGCCATAATTTTTTAAGAATGGGTGTAGCTGCCATGCTTGCAAAATACTGAATGGTTCTACAAAAATTGTAAACGTATTTAAAACCATTTTTTAAGCAATTGAATGACCATTGACTTCATGACCGATGACTATAGATTAAGGCACCGGATCGTAACCACTGCCACCCCATGGATTACAACTTGCTATGCGTTTAACTGCCAGCCAAAAACCTTTGATGGGGCCATATTTTTTAAATGCTACCAAAGCGTATTGGCTACAAGTGGGCGTGTACCTGCACTTTGGCCCAAGCAGCGGCGAAATAACCCATTGGTATATTTTAATAACTGCAATAAATGGAAAAGACAGAATGGTTAAAATAATATTTAGTTTTTGTTCTTTAGGTTGGGGCATTGCGTCTTTACAACATTGTTTCATGGGTGTGTATGGTTAATTTGTTTAAGACCTTGTGATAAAAAGGGCAGGCTGGATTTGAGTGAGTTTATTGGATTAGAAGGAGAACTATTATTGGATGGTAATGGCTATCAATTTTTCAATACAAAGCCTCATTTTTACTTCGGCATCGTTAAAGGTCGGTAATGTTTTATCAGTATACACAAAGAATACCTGAAGCTGCTTTTTGCTTTCAGATAGTTTGCTCACTATTGGTTGTTTGTTGAGCCTGTAAGCTTCCCGGCCAATTCGTTTTACACGGTTACGATCCACAGCATGTTTAAAATTTCTGGTAGATACTGCGAAGCCAGCCTGTAGTGGTACAGTTAGCAGTTGATGGCGGTTGGGAGTTGGCAAATCTTTTGCAACCGCTTCGTTTTCGCTAAGCGGTTGACTGTCTACTGTTGACTGTTGACAGTTTTCATCCACCAACTGATAAAAAACTTTGTACGGCCGCACAAAAAACGACTTGCCGGTTTTAAACAATTGCTCAATAGCCTTGCGGCTTTTGAGGTGCTCGGCCTTGGGAAAGGCGAAACGGTCTTTTATATTGCTGTCGTTACTCAATAGTTACATTTAGATAAATAGAATCACGTAATACTACGGCATTTATAACGTTCGCCAATCCCGTACGAACTGGATGCATGTCGCCTGGCCTAGACTGTAAAACCGGACTCCGAAATTAAAAGTAAAGCAGTTTTTTTATACAGACATTGCCAATAACTATCGGGTACTGTATTGAAATAGTTTTATGAGAGTTTTGAAATAAAAAATCCTGGCTATAAAACCAGGATTTTTTATAATCTATAAGCAGCCAGGTACAAATATTTTAATACACATAATTAAGTGCTGTTACATCATTGGTGTTAAACGGACGATTTACGCCATTGCCAATACAAGCCAGCATCCACGAATTAGGATCAGGTCCTGTTGGCGTTCCGGGAATATGTATGGCACCTACTGTACTTGCACCTTCGTTTACAGGAGAACCACCACAGCTATATTGGCGTTGAGCATAATCTGTATGACGGAAACCGATGCAATGGCCAATTTCGTGGGCCATAATAGAGGTAACTGTATTGGCATTCCAGGTATCGAGGTAGCTTCTGTTTACCCTAATAGAGTTGTAAGGATTGCCACCTGATGGAAAACCTGCTGATGCCAGATAGCCTGAACCGGCAGGAGCAGCTGTAATTACAATACTGCCGCCGGAGGTTACCCTTGAAAAAGTAATGCGTAAGCCTAATGCGTTATAACGGGATATGGCTGCATCTACTGCAGTTACATAGCTTGACGGCAAAGTGCTGGAAACCCGGATTGTAATATTTCTTGGTAAACCCGTTACCAGATTGGTGGTACGGTATTGTTCTTCTTCACCTACTCTCAACAGTTGTCTTTCAGGAGTGCTGTTGAGCATTTCTTCTGTAATTACAATGTCACCCTCTACCAGGTAGCCTTCATCAATTTTTTGAACATTGGTTTTTCCAAAACCGAGTTCGTAAATTTTTTGAAGTGTTGTTTCTGAGATAGCATCTGTTTTTTCTGTTTCGAAAGTGCTTTTTTTACAACTTGAAAAAGAAAGTGCTGCAACAGCCAATATTACAAAAACCTGAATCATGTTTTTCATAGCGATTTAATTTTTTAATTTAGAAAATAGAAAAAGAAAATGTACCGTACCTGGTGTATTAGAGATACAAGTTATGTTTCATGTTAAAATTTATAAAATTATTTTTGGCAACAATGTTGCATTTGGTAATCCTTTTTCATGTTTTTGAATAAACATTGCGATTTGTTTCCACATAGTATTAAAACTCTGTTAACTGCTGCAAGTTTTATTTCAATAATTTAGATGTTTGGTAATTTACTATTCTAATGCATTTATTACACCGTCGCCTTCATTTTATAAAAAATTCGAGGACTAAATTGTTGCTTGTATTAATGATTGCCTTTGTTGCTGCAAAAGGGCAAACAAAAAAATTTGAGCAAAAGCTTTCACCATTATTACAAACGGCCAGGCAAAAATCAGCCACCAACAAAACGGGTTTATTTATGGTGGTGGTAACAGATGTTAATGCTTTTAAACAATGGTTAAGTGGACAAGTGGTTACGGCAAAAGTTGTTTCAGTATATGCGCCATCTAACACACTACTAATACAAGCAGAATGGATAGAAGCCCTGCAAATAATAGCAGCTAATAAACTTGTAGTATTTATAGATGAAAAGCGAATGCCAAAAGAAGAGTTGCTGGTAAATGGCTTTGATGCAAGTGCCAATAAAATCAACATCGTACATAACGAATTTCCATTGTACAACGGTAGCGGCGTTACAGTATCGGTAAAAGAAAATAAAATGGATACAGCGGATATTGATTTTATAGGCCGCTATATATCGGTGCCGGGAGCCTCGGCCATGGTTACAGGCCATGCAAGTGTTATGGCTACAATGGTGGGTGGGGGCGGTAATACCTACTATCAGGGCAAGGGGGTTGCATGGGGCGCCGGTATTGCATCTTCCAGTTTTGCTACACTGCTGCCCGATGCTGATGCTGAATATCAGCATTACCGCATTTCGGTACAAAACCACTCTTATGGCACAGGCATCGAAAATTTTTACGGTGCAGATGCGGCTGCTTATGATGCAAGTACCATTAATAATCCTGGTTTACTGCACAGTTTTTCGGCCGGCAATTCTGGTACAAGTGCGGCTGCCACTGGCTTGTATGCCGGTATTAGCGGCTACGCCAATCTTACAGGTAGTTTTAAAATGGCCAAGAATAGCATCACCGCAGGTGCCACCGATTCATTTGGGGTGGTAGCAGGTTTAAGTTCTAAAGGCCCGGCCTGCGATGGCAGGGTAAAGCCGGAATTGGTGGCTTTTGGTGAAGATGGCAGCTCCGGTGCAGCGGCCATTGTTTCCGGAATTAGTGTTTTACTGCAACAATCATATAAAGAAAATAATAATAATGTGTTGCCGCCATCGGCTTTGGTAAAAGCTGTGTTACTCAATTCGGCAGACGATGTAGAATCGCCGCATATTGATTTTAAATCGGGTTATGGAAATGTAAATGCACACAAGGCCATGCAAGGTATGTTGAGTAGAAAATATTTTAGTGGTGCAGTAGCCAACAATGCGAATCAATCTTTCATCCTGCCAATCCCTGC
>JAYUTQ010000077.1:0-1991 GCA_043755055.1 Chitinophagaceae bacterium
GGCCACCAGCAGGTAGCCAAGATCATAATGATTGGGTACAAAATTTTTGAGGCTGCCGTTACGGAGCTTCATCCAGCTGTATTGCTTTTTTTCTGCGTACAGACTTTTGTAAGCATTAAAAAATTGGGGTAATCTTCCACGTCCTTGTTGGCTTAATTCGGTTTCGGTCCATACAGCATCGCCTTCAAAAAACCAGTCGGGTATGGTGATGGCATTGGCTAAAGCCTGCCCATTTTCTCCCAACAAAAAAGAGGCAAATTTGGAGAAGCCAACCCTGTAATTACTATACTGCTGCACATGGCGGAATTCGTGTATGGCCAGATTGTCTAACCAGTCTAAACTGCCCAACCGGAAAGGATTTTGGGGCGGCGTTAGGTATAGTTCGCTGCGGTAAGGACCAAGCTGTACATAGGCATTGCTGAGTGTATTTTGGCTCTGCAATACCATGCTTACTTTGTTAATATTTCCACCCACTGTGCCACGGTAATAATTGCTGATGACATTGGTTACCGTAGCCACACGGTTAGCAGCACTATCCATTCCCTTTGGAAAAATAACTCGGGCCGATGCAGTATTTATTTGCTGCCATTTGGTGCTTGATGGATTGCCACCAAATGTTTGGGCATTGAGTTGAACAGAAGTAATAAAAAAAACGATGATTGCAATATTTCTTTTCATAGTGTAAAGGCTAATCGTAAAACTATAATTTGAAATGGTTTGCATAAAGAAACTACTGAAATACTACACTTGTCCAATCTTCAATATTGATGTTGGTAAGCCTTTTAAGGTGTTCTACGTTATTGGTCACCATAACCATGTCATTCACAATCGCTGTTGCACCAATAAGGATATCAAAATCGTCAATCATCAAACCCTGTTTTCTTAATGTGGATTTTTCTTTGGCATAAACATCTAAAGAATTGTAAATAGGCAGAATCGCAAATTTTGGTATGAATGCTTCTACAACATTTCTTAATACTTCTGGGGTTTTGCTATTCTCAACGCCGTATTTTAGCTCAGCTACTGTCATTTCTGATATAAAGCAATTTTCAGAACCTACGGCTGCTATTTTGTTGTAAAGGCTATATTGACCTTTTATAAAAAAGATGCAAATGTTTGTGTCAAGCAGGTATTTTTTCAAAGCAGTTCTATATTTCTGTTAAAAACTTTTGATGCCCTAATACCATCAATAATTTCTTCAGCGGTTTCATCCGATTTATAGGCTCCAAAAAGGGATTGTAAAGTAGGCTCCGCAACAGTCTCACCATTTTTTAAAGATTGTGATAGCTTTGAAATAAGATCAAGTTTACTATCCTGATTCAGGTTTTTTAAAAAGCCGAAATAATAATCTGCAAGGTTTGTTTCGTGGGCTAATGAAGTCATCTTTTTGTTTTGTTCAAAATTAAGAAATTAGTTTAAAGGAATGTGTAACTCATTTTCCATATTTCCCTTCCACAACCTTCATCATTCTTTCAAAGTATTCCATAAATTTTTCGCCTTCGTTGACAGGAAAAGTTTCAAAAGAAGTAGCAAAACCTTCTATTAAATTGGTGTAACGACTAAAGGTTTCTTCCAACAATTTTTCATCGCCGGTTTCCCAATAACTGCCTTCGTCTACTAATGTAAAATCGAGTAAGTATTTCTTGCTGATATGTTTCAGAATATGAATAATCAGCTTGTGAATTTCTGCCCCGGCAAATTGGGTTTTGGTAAATAGCATGTATAAATAAGTTGCCTCCATTTCACTTTGAGGGTTACCCCAAAAACGCAATAAAAATGGAGCACTCATCCGTCCATTGGAAAGGAAACTAATACAAACTGGTTCGCATTTTGGTGGCGAAACAACAATGCCATATAGCTTTTCGGGGTTGAAGTGCACTTTGCCAAATAATCCCTCCGGAAAACTTTCTTCAAGAATTCTGTATTTCCATTTGTATATTTCAGCAATGTCTTTTACTTCTTCAATAAGATGCGGTAGCGATGCTGATTCG
>JAYUTQ010000078.1:0-10177 GCA_043755055.1 Chitinophagaceae bacterium
CAGATGGACAAATAAAGATGTGTATCTCTTTTACTGAGCCCATGTCCACGGCCAAAGTGGGCATAGGTTCTACCCTGCCAGCCTCTACTTTAGATGTAAATGGAGATATTAGCATCCGTGGTGGAAACCCTGCTGATGGCAAAGTGCTAACCAGCGATATCAACGGAAAAGCTGTCTGGGAAAATGTACCAAACGGGCCGGGAACGAAACGTAAATTAAGCATCCCTTTTTCTGCTTTCCGGCCGGAATTTCCCGGCGTGGATTTAAGAATTAGCACCATTAGCGGTGGTTGGGTGTATTACGACAATGGCACCTCCGCAAGTGCCCGGATGTTTGCCCCTATTATGCTACCCGACAGTGTGAAAATGACGAAAATTTCGATGTATTACACCGACTTTTCAGCAGCTGTAAATATGGAAGCCACCATCGATGTGGTTCAATTTAATCCACCATCGGTTTCGTACGGATCGGTAGGCGGTAGTGTGATTGCGACTTCAGGCGCCGCCGACCCTTCGCTGGTAAGTTCTCAGGTGGTATCGTCCCTATTAAATCACACTATTAAAAATACCGGTCAATCTTATATTGTAAGAATCCGCAATACTACAGCTATTGCATGGCCGGGTGCTGATGTTAAGGTTGGAATGATAGAGATTGAGTACGAAATACAGTAAGCAGATTTCCTACAAAGCAGCCTTGCTCTCTGTGGTTTTTAGTCTTCGGTTAAAAACCAATAAACAAGCAATTACAATCAGCATAATAACAGCATAGGGCAATATCCATGTCCATACATTTAGTTGGGTAGCATCAAAACTGCCTTCAACAATCTTAACCAAACCTTTGCCATTTTGCGATGGGTGGCGGGGTATTAGTATCTGCAATAAATTCCAGCCAAAGTGAATACCGGTGGGCAGTGCAAGGTTTTTTGTTTTTAAATATGCCAGGGCAAAAAGCATTGAGCCAATGCCGGTGGTAAACATGATCGAAGCTATTTGGCTGAACTTCATGTTGCTGCTAAAATGCATTAGCCCGAAGAAAATAGCAATGATTATTTGTGCCGGCCATACGCCGTATTTGCCGAGCAGCAACTGGAAGGGATAACCCCTAAAAGCCAGCTCCTGTGCATAAGCCGATGCCATTACAGTAATGAACATTGTAAGGAAAGTAAGCATAGGCAGCGGCGTACTTTCCCAGCGAAAACCTGTTTGCCACTTTAAAATATATGCCACACTTACCAGCATGCCCATGCCGATGATTGTTCCAATAATTAACTGCAACCAGTGCCTGCTGTTCATTGGCCGCCAGCCAATTTCATCCAGCTTTCTTTCTTCCAGTTTAAGAATGAACCATGTGAAAAGTATGCATGTAACACAGAGAAAAAGATTAACAGCCAATTCTCCCAAAGGACCAACAAACTGTGTGAGAAAAATAAGGCCGTAGTTACCCAAAAGATACATGCAGACTCTTAAGAAAGGGTGAAGCTTTTGATAGAATACCGACAATGATTTTATCATATAGCTTTATTTGCCGGGTAAGATAGAGATCATTTTCCAAACTTCTTTTTTAGCAAAGCCAATGCATCTTCCATTGTCTCCGGCTCTTTAGGCTTCGCCTGAAAGCCTTGGTGAGAGCCAGTTGCCGGTTGCCTGAACCCTGAACCTTGAACCTTGGAACTTGAACCTTGTGGCTTGGCGCTTGACCCTTCAGAATCCGCCTGTTTAATGCTCAACGCTATTCTTTTCCGTACTACATCCACTTCCATCACCTTTACCATTACCTGCATATTCAGTTTCAAAACTTCGGCAGGGTCGCTGATGTATTTGTTGGCGATTTCGCTTACATGCACAAGGCCATCCTGCTTTACGCCAATGTCAAT
Organism: Chitinophagaceae bacterium; assembly: GCA_043755055.1. Lineage (GTDB taxonomy): Bacteria > Bacteroidota > Bacteroidia > Chitinophagales > Chitinophagaceae > JAZKFT01. The sequence goes on from JAYUTQ010000078.1 coordinate 1,874, forward strand.
AAAGGCGCCGAATCTGGTAATATTGGTTACAATACCCGGCACTATCATGCCTACATTTACATCATCTATTTTGTAAATATTGGCAAATTCAAAACTCTGCACCGTACTGCGTGGATCAAGGCCGGGCTTTATTAATTCCTTGATAATATCCCTGACCGTAAGCTCACCAAAAGATGCATATTTTTTTACATCTACTGTCTTCAGCAGTTTTTCGTTGCCAATAAGTTCCTCCGTTTGTACGCCTAGGTCGGCGGCTATTTGTTTTACTATCGTATAGCTTTCCGGGTGTACAGCACTGGCATCCAAAGCGTTTTCACCTTGCGGAATTCTTAAAAATCCTGCACACTGTTCAAAGGCTTTATCTCCAAGCCGTGGCACTTTTTTAAGTTGATTACGGTTGCTGAATTTGCCAATCTCGTTGCGGTAATCCACGATGTTTTTAGCTATGGTTTCGCCGATACCGCTTACATAACTCAGCAAATGTTTGCTGGCCGTATTCAGGTTTACACCCACGGTATTTACACAGCTTACCACCGTTTGGTCTAGCTTTTCTTTAAGCCTTACCTGATTTACATCATGCTGATATTGCCCCACACCAATAGCCTTTGGGTCAATCTTTACCAGTTCTGCCAATGGATCCATCAGTCGCCTTCCGATACTCACTGAGCCACGAACGGTTACATCTTCATTTGGAAATTCTTCCCGGGCTATTTCTGAGGCAGAATACACCGAAGCGCCATCTTCATTCACCATAAAAATCGGCAATCCGGTTTCCAGCTTTTTTACAAACTGTTCCGTTTCTCTGCCGGCCGTTCCATCACCTATAGCAAAGGCTTCAATCTTATATGTTGATACCAGATCTTTAATCTTATAGCCATCACTCACCACCTTATTATTTTCATGCGGAAAAATAAGATCAGTCTTTAGCAGTTCTCCCTTTTCATCAAGACAAACCACCTTACAACCCGTTCTGTAACCGGGGTCAATAGCCAATACCCTTTTACTGCCCAATGGCGATGAAAGCAGCAACTGCCTCAGGTTTTCAGCAAATACATTTATCGCTTCCTCATCACTTTTTTGCTTGGTCGCCATGCGAAATTCACTTTCAAGGCTTGGCTGCAGCAGGCGTTTGTACGCATCCTTAATGGCCTTGCGTATATGTGGGGTACACTCGTTAATTCCTGCGATATAGTGTTCTTCTATTTTTTCAATAGCATATTCCTCATCTGGCTCAATGCCAATCCTTAAAAACCCTTCCATAAAACCACGCAGCACCGCCAAAGCCCTGTGGCTAGGCACTTTCATAATCAGTTCGCTGTAGTCAAAATAGTCTTTGTATTTTATGGCTTCGGTTTCTTTACCTGTAAGCACTTTACTTGTTAGCCTTGCTTCATCTTCGAAAAGTTTGCGCATTTTGGCCCTCACATTGGCATCTTCATTTACCAGTTCGGCTATAATATCTCTTGCTCCTTGCAAGGCATCTTCTATAGTTAAAACTTTATCGCTGAGCAACTTAGCCGCCTCGGCATTCATGTCAATATTTTTCTGTTCCAGCAAGATATTGGCCAACGGTTCAAGGCCATTTTCCCTGGCAGTTTGTGCCTTGGTTTTACGCTTGGGTTTGTAAGGCAGGTAAATATCTTCCAGTTCGTTTATCGTAGAAGCCTTGTCCAGCCTGCCTTGCAGGACTTCGGTCATTTTACCTTGCTCGGTAATGGTCTTTTCTATAAAAGTTTTCCGCTCACTAAATTCTTTCTGAAACTTCGCTTCGTCCTGTATCTGCTGTATCTGAACTTCGTCCATATTGCCGGTCATATCCTTGCGGTAACGGGCTATAAACGGTATCGTACTTCCTTCGCCCAGCAACTGCAAAACAGCTGCTACCGACTGCAACCGGATACCCAATTTTCCCGAAACTCCTTGTGCAAACTCCATCATCTATTTCTGTTTTTTCTTTTACCCGTTGTTACAGGGGGGGGCGAAAGTATAGGCCAACATCTGTTTTACCAACATCAATTTATTAACGTAGTTTAGGTGCTTACCCGATTTTTTTTTGCCATCATTGGCAAATATTTTTTTGTTAACCAGCTATTATACTACTATGAAACTTCGTTGCGACAGTTTACCCCGGCTATCCGGGGCTCCATTCAAAGCCGGTGCTACTATTGAACAAAACAACAAGTCATTACGAATTCAAAAATTATCGTTTATGCAAAAAAAAGCATCGCCATTGCAAAAAATAGCATCGTCATTGCGAAAAAAAACATCGTCATTGCGAGGGTTCCTGCCCGTGGCAATCCCCTGCTATTCATCAACAGGCTTACACTCTAATCAAACCCGGTTCACTAATGGCAGGGTATTGCCACGCCGGGCAATCCCGATTTTTTCGGGACTCGCAATGACGTCAATTTTTTTGCTGGCAATTTCTAATTCAATTTCCGCACAAATCTTCAATAAAAAAGAACCCCTTGCACACACCTATTCCATTGTGGCACGGGATGAAAAAACGGGTGAAATGGCGGTGGGTGTGCAGAGCCATTGGTTTAGTGTAGGTACGGCTGTAAGTTGGGGCGAAGGCGGCGTAGGCGTAGTAGCCACACAATCATTTGTGCTAAAAGCGTACGGCCCGAAAGGGCTTGAATTAATGAAGCAAGGAAAGACTGCCAAAGAAGCTTTGGACATGCTGCTGCAAGAGGACGGTGGCCGTGATGTTCGGCAGGTAGCCATGATAGATACCAACGGAAACGTAGCAGCCCATACCGGCAAAAAGTGTATCGATTTTGCATCGCATATTGTTGGCAAAAATTACAGTGTACAAAGTAATATGATGCTGAATAATAAAGTGTGCCCGGCTATGAGCAAGGCCTTCGAAGCAAGCGTCGGCAAGCCTTTGGCGGAAAGGGTACTGATAGCTTTAAACGCAGCAGAAGCTGTGGGTGGTGATATCCGTGGCAAACAATCTGCAGCTATTCTTGTGGTGGCGGGCCGCAGCGAAGGCAAGCCATGGGATGAAAAACTGATTGATTTAAGGGTGGATGACCATGCAGCACCGCTAAAGGAAATGGACAGGCTGCTGCGCATCTTCCGGTCATACGAACACATGAACAACGGCGACCTTGCCGTAGAGAAAAACGATATGAAATTGGCTATGGACGAATATAGTACCGCCATGAAAATGTTCCCTGCTAACCTTGAGATGCAATACTGGACAGCCATTACGCTGGCCAATAATAAAGAAGTAACAAAAGCCGCCGCCATGCTGCAAAAAATTTACGCCAAAGACGCCAACTGGAGGGAGCTTACAAAGCGATTGCCCAAAGTGGGTTTGCTCCACGTAAGCGAAGCCAACCTGAAAAAATTAATTAAATAGGCCTCTATTGCTCATTATACACACTCTTTACTTTTTGCCAGCTTGTTTGCTGCACCTGCCTTACCAATAGCCAAAAACCAGTAAGTATTACTATCAGTAAAGCCATCATTACCCATCTATTTTCAACATAATAATATTGAATAAAGCCAAGTAAACCTGTAATGACCAGCATCAACATAGCCCTTAAAAAAGTGCCGCCCTTTTCGTTATTACCCTGCACCTGGCTAAATGGAAAGTGTCGCACACCAATCAATACAAATAGTGCAGTTAAAAAAAGCTGATTGCTGATGGCTAACAACACATTTAAATAATACACAGGCTGCAGCAGGATAAACATTACACCTGATATAAACAATGCTATTGGCATATAAAACTTTACCAATGCCGCCTTTAAAGCACCAGATAAAATAAGACCGGGCTTTTGCAACGGTGTGGTAAAATACCACCAGCCAGCTTTGTATTTATCGCTGTAAATAATATTGGTAAGTACCGTACTAATCATCATGCTACTTAAATATGTAGCCATAACTAAAAATAACATGGTGGCCTTACCACCTTCCATTATCTGATGCAATCGGTCTGTTTTTCCCCTTCCGAAAAATATTACTACCATCATTACCAACAAATAACCCATGCCTGGGTAGGTCTTTAACTTAAAGTCACGGCTGCGGCCCATCATAATCCATGTAAAACGAAAAGCCATTTTTTCTTCTTTGTTATATAAAAAGAAATTACTGAAGCGTTCTGCAATTGTTTTTTTGAATATGCGTTGTATTGTTTTACCACTTGCCTGCTTAGGAATATCTACCGTAGAACCCCCAATCATACTTAACTTTTGGTTGAATGCCGGTGCCAGATACTTTACCACAGCCCAAATACTTATAAGTGGCAGCAATAGTGCCATAGCAGTAAGCACATAAAAAATACCCCCGCTATTATTGCCGGTAATAGTACCCCAACAGGCCGCAAACCAGTAAGGCGGTGCGGCTAGTAATCCCATGGTTTCGTATGGGTTTAATACCCCCAATTTTGCACTGCCAATCATTCGGGGGCCTATTTGGTAAAAGGCGTATAATGCAATGGATAAGATGATTTGGAAAGTGGCAATGATATTTTGAAATTTGGCTGCAGATGTAAACCGTAGTATGAGTATATACAAGGCGTTTACTATAAAAATGGTAAATAAGGTGGCCATTAATACCATTATTAAAAAAACAAAGCCGCCCCAAATGCCATGGCCAATTACCATAAGTACAATACCTGGTACAGACATAGGCAATACGAGCTTGCTTACATGTATCAGTATGTGTAAAAGCCTTGCCAGCACTACAGTACGGTCGCTAACAGGCTTTGGCATAATAATAAAATTATCTCTTATATCTATTAACACACTGGTAAAATCTGTAATAAGAGAGGAGGCCAGCATAAAAATGTACAGGCCAAAATAAAGAAACAGGCCACTCGTAATATCGCTGCTGTATACAAAAGCCAGCAAGTATAACAAGCCCATAAAAGCAGATAGCAAAATAGTACGCCATGTTTGGCCGCTTACTTTGGCATCTTTATTTTTCTGCGGCCGCATTTGCGAAAATGTATTGGGCCTACGGTCATCCATCATCAGCTTATAAGTAAGGATGGATGTGAGTTGTGGCAGATTAGCGCCTAATCTTGTATAAACATTACCGAACAACAAAACGAAACGCAACAGGACCTTGTTAATATTGTTTATCTTTTTAGTAGTCGGTATTTGTTGCATAAAATATTTCTTTATAACGCTTTACTGGGCTTAATATGCTACCAATTATTTGGTGTACATCGGCAATATCCACTAGCATTATATTATACATTACATAATATAACGCAATAAATCAATATCGTAATGCTATGCTAATCGAATGCTTTCATCAAATCGCTGGCGGCTTCGTTCATAGATGTGGTTGCGGTAAGGCTAGCGAATATTTTTTCTAAACTGCTATTGCCTTGCTGATCCTTTAATTCTTCAAAAGTACCATTGGCTATTATTTCGCCGTTATTGATGAGCACTATCCTGTCGCTCACTTTTTCTACCACATCCATCATGTGGCTGCAATAAAAAATGGTTTTTCCTTCAGCAGCAAGTTTACTAATCAATTCTTTTACAATAATTACACTATTGGCATCAAGGCCGCTTAAGGGTTCGTCTAAAATAATAATATCTGGATTATGTAGCAGGCCGCTGGTAAGAAGTACTTTTTGTTTCATGCCTTTACTAAAAGTATCCATACGGTCGTGCAGATTATTTTCAAGGTCAAAGGCACGGAGCATCCTAATCATTCGTTCTTCGGCCACTGCCTCGGGCATATTGTATAGGGCCGCCATAAAATGCAAAAATTCATAAGGCGTTAATGTATCGTATAGTTCAGCAAGTTCCGGCACGTAGCCTATCAGCGCTTTTACAGCTAAAGGATCCTGCTTTATATCTATTCCTTTTACAGTTACTGTTCCGGTAAAATCTGTGGCAAGGCCTGTTAATACTTTTACCGTTGTGCTTTTACCAGCACCATTTGGACCAATGTAGCCAATTACCTGGCCGGGGTAAATATCGAGTGTAATATTCTTAAGCACTACTTTACTGCCGTAAGATTTACTAAGGTTGCTGAGCGAAATAATTGGTTTCAAAGAATATTTTTTTAGAAATCAATAAACAGGGAATAGTGCTATAAGATGGTAAAAATAAAGGATTGGTTGCGTATAATATTTTGTATAATATGTCTCCCGGCACCTAACTATATTATACTACAACTTGAAAAACCTTATTGGTTGTTTGTACTGTGATGTAAAAAATGGCGATAATAATGTTCCCAAAAAAAATGTCATTTAGCTCAAAAAATATGAGGGCCTTTTAGATTGGTACTTAAATTAAAGACGTTTAGTTGCAGAGAATTAAAAAGCTTCGAATATATTACTCCTTCACCGTAATGGCATAACTCTTAAGAGTTGTTACTTTTAGGTTGCCATCTACCACATGTACTTTTTTATATTCCCTAAAAGCACCCTGCTGATCCATAAAGCCGATGATGCATTCGTATTTGGCACTGCCTTTTTTAATCAGCGGCAGTGGTTCCATACCAAGGTTGGGGAAGGTAATTTCATCTTCGCCACTCACCTCTTCGTATTCCAAAGTCATTTTGTAGGTAAACCGCTTTTCGGTTTCAAACAGTTTCACCTTAAAAAACCAGTTGTTAAGGTCGTTGTCTACTTTCTCTTCGTACTGCTGCACGGCTTCGGTTTTGGGATTGCTTCTTTTTAAATCCATCGCAGAAGCAGTGGTGCCTGCTGTGGTAGTTTTGGAGTTGGTATTGGTTGGCTCCTCGCAGGCCGTAAACAATAAAAAGGTGGCGAATGCTATCATTATTTTCATATAGCAAAATAAAGACAGGCTTGCCAACTAATCAAAAAACCCTGGGCAAATGCATCTAAATTTTTTACAGATTTTAAGCCCGAAGGGCTGGCATTATTATAGAAAAAAGGTGAGATAGATTTGTAAAACCCACCGCATTGCTATAGTAATACCAGCCCTTCGGGCTTATTATAGAATGATAAGTATACCCTTTCAAAAAAACCACATGTACATTATGTTTTATGAACAAAACAAAAGGGTTAGAACTTTTTTATAAACGGTGCAGAGCTAAGGGTAGTACATTCTTCTTGTTACTTGTAACTTTTGCTTGCCACTTGTTCCTTGTTACTTGTTACTTTACCCACTAATAACACTCTCCGGGTGGCGGGTGGCATAGTTCAGCAGCATGCCTCTTATGGCATCATGGTCGGGGAAAATGGTGATGGACTTGCGGAAATGGTCGATGGTGTAATCTTCATATTGAGGTTTGAGAAAACCCATGCCCATAAACTTGCCTTTTTCTATTAAAAAGCCAATTGTTATTGGTTTTCCCATTTCATCGGCACCTTCCTGCAGAATACCAAAACTAGGCAGGTGTTCTTCCATCATACCAATGGCCTGCTTCATTTTTATATTATGGAACATGCTTTCTCTGCTGCTGAGTTTGGGTGCCGGCGAAAATGCAAACACATGCTCCTCCGGTATTCCGGCATGGGCGGCAGCTTTACGGGCAAGGCCAAGCCCCTCCTCCTGCCGGTGAAACGAATGCAGGGCTGGTAAATGCTTCCGCTTTTTTTCTACGGCAAGGCGTATCAGGCCATTCTGATCTTCTAAGGTGTAAAGGCCATAAGCCTGTTCAAAGCGTTTCTGGCTGCGGTTAAATTGTGGCCACAGCCTTTTTATTTCAATGGATTCCAACACCAACGCCATCAGTTCGGTGGCACACATTTTATACTCAATGGAACACACTTCCCGCAGCATATCCTGCTTGCGGCGGTTGGTGGCATTATTGGCAAAGTGGCTGCGGACACGGTATTTTAGGTTGATGGCTTTGCCCACGTACACAATTTTGCCCTGTTTATTTTTAAAATAATACACGCCGGGGCAGTACGGCAAATTATCCAACTGATCTTTTGACACATGGAGTGGCAAATACTGCTCAGCATTGCGGCCTTTTACCATTTGGTTAAAATACTTGCGGTCGGTATCGGCGGCAAGTAATACATCAAGCAGTTTGGCGGTGGCTATGGCATCGCCAAAAGCACGGTGGCGGTCGGTTAGCTCTATATCGAGGTGGCGGCAGAGTTTGCCAAGACTGTACGATGGTATGCCGGGCTTTACTTTACGGGCATACCGCACCGTACACAGCTTTCTCGATTGTAAATCGTGGCCATGCCGCAGCAGGTGGTGGTTTACAAAGCTGTAATCGAAGTTTACATTGTGGGCCACAAAAATGCGGCCCTTTAGCAGGTTGTATATTGTATCGGCCACATCGGCAAACAGCGGTGCATCGGCCACCATATACTCGGTAATACCTGTAAGTGCGGTAATAAAT
>JAYUTQ010000079.1:0-1988 GCA_043755055.1 Chitinophagaceae bacterium
CGAACGTTCAAATTCAGTAATTCTATTGGGCTTTTATCGGTTTTATTTTATTGGTTAGAGTTAGACGCCAGCATGGCGTCTCTACAAACCACCACCAATAATTTAAAGGCAAATTAGACAGGCAATGTAGAGACGCCATGCTGGCGTCTGAATCTTGTAAATAAAAGCCCAATAGAAATTCAATAGTACAAGAGTCCCGCAATAAGCGGGATGTACCATGCGACGCCAATACAGCTGCGCAGTAGCAATTGGCCCGGCCCCCGAAAAAATAGGGGGAAGCATAAAAAATAAAAATTTACCATGTAAATTTCCGTTCAAAACGGAAGCCTCTCAAATGAAAAATTTTATTTCTGTAAACGATGTGATCAACCTGCATCCATTAGTGGAAAAGGCCCTTGCATATAAAGCCAATCCTTTTATTGATAAGGCTTTGGGAGCTAATAAGCGTATTGGCATGTTGTTCCTGAATCCATCGATGCGTACAAGATTAAGTACACAGGTAGCCGCCCAAAATCTGGGTATGGAAGCCATCATTTTTAATGTAGGCAGCGAAGGCTGGAAGTTGGAATTTGAGGACGAAGCCATCATGAGTGGTGACACTGTGGAGCATGTAAAAGATGCAGCACCCATCTTCGGAAAGTATTTTGATATACTGGCTATTCGCACATTTCCATCCTTGAAAAACCGTGAAGACGATTACAGTGAATTGTACATTAACCAGTTTATAAAATATGCGGGTATTCCGGTAGTAAGTTTGGAAAGTGCTACACTGCATCCGCTTCAATCACTTACAGATATTATTACCATTACGGAAAGCCTTCGGTCGACCGTCAACCGTCGACCGTCGACCGAAAGTGGCAAGCCTAAGGTTGTGCTCACATGGGCGCCACATGTAAAGCCATTGCCACAATGTGTGGCCAATAGTTTTGCCCAATGGGTAAATGCATGGGGTGAGGCAGACTTCGTAATTACCCACCCGGAGGATTATGAACTGGATGAAAAATTTACCAAAGGTGCCACCATTACACATAACCAAAATGAGGCTTTAAAAAACGCCGATTTTATATATGTAAAAAACTGGAGCACTTATAAAGATTATGGCAAAATATATACGAACGACCCTGCGTGGATGCTCACCAACGAAAAGCTGGCTTTAACCAACCCTGCAAACGGCGGAGCCAAAGTGATGCATTGCCTGCCCGTTCGCCGCAATGTGGAGCTCAGCGATGAAATACTGGATGGCCCTAACAGTCTTGTAACTCAGCAAGCCGGAAACAGGGTTTGGGCTGCACAGGCGGTGCTGAGTGAGATATTGAAAGCCTCCCCAAACCCCTCCGAAGGAGGGGCTTAAAACCTTAAATAAATTGAACAATTCAAAAAATATAAGCACAATTTCTAAAAACCCTACTTCGGAAGGCAGGGAAGCGTTATCTGTCATAAAAATTGGCGGCAACATCATTGATGATGAAGCCAAGTTGTCGTTATTCTTAAAAGATTTTGCTGCTATCGAAGGCAAAAAGATTCTTGTACATGGTGGCGGAAAACTAGCCACACGAATAGCTGAAGCCATGGGCATTCAGCAGCAAATGATAGATGGCAGAAGAATTACAGATGCTGAGACATTAAAGGTGGTAACAATGGTGTATGCCGGCTATATCAATAAAAATATTGTGGCGCTGTTGCAGGCAAATGGCTGCAATGCAATCGGTTTATGTGGTGCCGATGGCAATGTAATTCAATCGCATAAACGTGGTTCAGATTCAAAGATTGGTGCTGCTGGTATTGACTATGGCTTTGCCGGTGATGTAGATACAATTAATGCAGGGCTGCTGCAAACTTTGCTGGACAATGGTTTCAGCGTTATCCTTTCACCCATCACTCATAATAAAGAAGGACAATTGCTGAACACCAATGCAGATACTATTGCACAGGAAACAGCTAAAGCATTGGGCAGTATGTACGATGTAAGCCTGATTTATTCCTTTGAA
>JAYUTQ010000080.1:0-10169 GCA_043755055.1 Chitinophagaceae bacterium
GAATGAAGTCCCGAAATAGTCGGAATTAGAAACGTTCGTCAATGTCGGTAAATAGTAGCACATAAGATGGTCTCAAAATATTCCCTTTTTCTTCAAAACTTTTTAAATTCATCCACCCCGGTCGGCAAGAACCGACCATCCCCGCCAGCGGGGATAATGTGAGGCAGAACCTTGAAAATAGATAAACCGGTTATCGTTATACCAATCCCCAATAGCTACCACCAAATCCCTACTACCCAATCCCTAATCCCCTACAATTTAATACCCCTCCCTTTATAGAATTCAAGCACTTTCATTCTAAAAACATAATCGAACTTAGCAGATACCACCTCAATTTTGGCACGTTGTACATTGGTGCCAAGTGTAAGTAAATCCAGTGTAGGCAGTAGGCCAATTTCGTATCGTTTTTTTCCAAGGCTGTATGCATATTCACTGGTTTCCAAAGTTTTATTACGGCCCTGCAAAGTTTGGAAAGCACTCACCGCACCCTGATAAGCCTGGTAAATATTTTGCTTTAGTGTGAGGCTGTCGGCCTGCATTTGCAGTACCAGATTTTGCTGGTTTACAATGCTGCGTTGCCAGTTGGTTTTGGCCTGGTGACCACTAAAAATAGGCACCTGTATGCCAACACCCAGCGACTGCCGGAAGTTATTATCGAACTGCCTGCCAAGGCCTACAGTTTTAAAATCATCAAAACGGGTAACCGGTACCTGTACAAAAAAATTATTGCCCGTAACATTTACAAAAGATGAAGTGGGTAATACACTTACCACCGGTGCACCAATTGGCTGCTTACTGGCACTGGAAAAATTACTTTGTAAACTTCCAAAGCCGGAAATGGTAGGATATAATCCCGCCTTAGCTACTTTAATATTGTAATTAGAAGATTCGTACCGGTATTTATTGGCCAATTGCTGCGGCTGATTATTCATTGCCAAATTGTAAACGAGGTTCGGCTCCAATTCGGCAAAGCTTTCTACGGGTATCAATTCTACCGGCGGAGTGGCAATATCAAAAGGCAAAGCGGCATCCATATTTAGGATGGCTTTTAATTGTAATAAATTGAGCTGCCGGTTACTTTCTGCTACCATAAATGTGGCACTATCTCTGGCAAGCTGCGCCTCCAGTTCTGCTGCATTTAGTTCGGGCAGGGCGCCTGCATCTACTCTTTTTCGGGTATTTCTTAGCTGCTCTTTTGTTTGTCCGATAGCTACTTCGGCTATTTTGGTTTGCTCATAAGTAAGCAATGCGGTTAAGTAAGCATTTGCCACGTTCAGGCTAATATCATCTTTTATTTTTTCGGTGGCAGCCTTATTGGCTTCTACTGTAAGGCGGTTAGCTTCAATATTGTTTTTTACGCTGAACCAATTAAATAACGTAACGCCGGTCTGCAATTGCCCACTTAAAAAAGTTACCGGGGTATTGGTAAACTGATTCGTAGCCGGATCAATACTTCGGCCAAACTGAAAGCCCTGATTGGTATTGAGGTTAAGCGAAGGCCAGCGACTGTCTTTTAACTGCAGGTATTGCAATTGGGCCAATTTCTCCTGTATCTGGCTTTGTTTTACCGTAATGTTATTGGCAACTGCGTAATCTACGCAGCGTCGCAGGTCCCATTTTTCCTGACTAAAAGCAAATAAATTAATTAAAGTGCCCAGTACGAGAAGCCTGGTTTTCATGTGAATCATACAAACAAAAATAAGTATATGGGTGCAAGATAAATCGGGTTTTGTTTTAGCGGCAAAACCTTTATAATAATCACAGCATCAGACTGGTTTCATTTTAATGAAAGCCTGTTCCAAATCACGGATGAGATAGCCGGCATCTTCCTGCCCAACGTATAAACGAAGCATTCGGTGTTCCTCGTTATTGGGGTCAAAAGTTGCGACAGGCATACCGGAACATTTGGGAATAATCAGGCTTTCGTGTCCGCCCCAGCTTACGGCCATAAAAATGTGCTGTAATGCTTCGCAAAAAGTTTCAATCTGAGATACGCTTTCTGCTTTGATTACAAAGGTGAGCAGCCCACAGGCTCCGGTCATTTGTTGTTTTGCCAAAGCTAATTGCGGAAAATTTTCATCAAAAGGAAAAATCACTTTTTCTACTTGAAGATGTTGTTTGAGGTAAGCTACAATAGCGGTTGTAGTTTTAGAAATATGCTCCAGCCGCATAGGCAAAGTGCGTAAACCACGTATGAGTAGCCAGGCATTAAACGGCTGTATACCACTGCCAATATTCATGTACTCGCTGTTGAAAATGCGTTCTATTGTTTGCCGGCTGCCACTTAAAACACCTGCTACAACATCGCTATGGCCACTGATGTATTTGGTGGCAGATTGCAGCACCAAATCAATGCCCAGGTTGATTGGTTTTTGGTAAATGGGCGTACAATAACTGTTGTCGATTATAGTAATGATACCATGCCGTTTGGCCAGTGCTGCAATGAGTTTCAGGTCTTGTAATTCGTACAGCCAGCTATTGGGGCTTTCTAAATATATAACTGTGGTGTTGGGTTGTATGGCTTGTTCCCAGTTTTTAAATTTTGTACCATCAATATAGCTATGGCTAACGCCAAAACGGGGCATAATTTGTTGGAACATTTTTTGTGCCCATGTATACGGATTTCTTACGGAGACAATATGATCGCCGCTTTTTACATTGGCCAAAACGGCTGCAAAGATGGCTGCAGCACCACTGTTGAACACAAGGCAATCTTCAGCTTCATCTAATGCAGCCAGTTTTTTTCTTAATATATCAACGGTGGGGTTTAGCCCACGGCTGTAGAGATACGTGGAATATTCATTGGCAAAAGCCTGCCGCATGTCATCCACTTTTTTAAAAGCAAAATTGCTGCTTTGGATGATGGGCGGGGCAATGGCATTAAAGTATTGTTCCCGGTCTTCGCCCAGTTCGTTGAGGATGTATGATAGTTCCAAGGTGGTTGGTTATGAAGGTTATCGTTTTAAATAAATTGTGTAATGCTCTTTTACGACCCCAACGGGGTCACATGTCTATAGCAAAAAAGGCATGAGTTCGCTACGACCCCAACGGGGTCGCATATAAATCTGTAGGATCTATCCATTCAAATAAATATTGCTCTTGGTAATCTATTTCAAATTTTTTTAGAAAAGCAAAATACTCCTGCTTGAAAGTGTGTTTTTTATGATGCACTTTTTGATTCATAACATAGTTAGCTACCTCACTAATTTGCGAATGGCTATATGTAAATGCCCCAAAACCGTCTTGCCAATAAAATTGTTTTGAAAAATTGTTCTCCCTGATAAATGTGTTTGATGATTTTTTTATTTCCATCACAAGGTCACTTAAACTACACGCAGGCTTCATGCCTATAAAGATGTGTAAATGGTCGGGCATTCCATTTATAGCTATCATTTTTTGCCCTTTGTTTTGGGTGATGCCTGTTATGTATTTATACAATTCTTCTTCCCAGGAGGCAGCAATTAATGATGGGCGACCTTTTACTGCAAATACAAGCTGGGCATACATTTGAGAGTAGGTTGATGACATAGTTTTATGTTAAAAGATGATAGTTGCCTGGTTGATTCTTACATGCGACCCCGTTGGGGTCGTTGTGCCGCTGACGTCTATTTTACTATAGACATGTGACCCCTTTGGGGTCTTAGTTAACTACAATAAAATTTTAAATTTATTGGCTGTGGTTCACTTATTACTCAATTTAAAAACTGCTCCACTTCTGTTTCCAATTCTTCAACTGCTTCTTTTTTATGGTGGTAAAAAACAAAATACAGCACCACAAAAACAATCAATAAGCCTACACCAATAAGTGCCGCAACAGGATTGTCAATTACTACGGCACTTGCTACCACGCAATAGGCTGCAATAAATAAAACGGTTATTACGGGGATGATTTTTGAGAAGGTACCTTTTACATTTTCGCTACCAAATTTTCGCTTTCGTAAAATTAGTAGGGCGGCAGCTGCGGTTATAAAACCAAGGCAATCCAGAAAGATAGAAAAATCGAGAATGTTATCTACGCCTTTACCAAAAAATGTGATTAGGATTGTGGTTAATGCAAACACTGTAAGCCCCGGAACCAATGCCTGTGTTTTAGGGTTTTTAAATGCAAATATTTTTGGAAATACCTTGTCTGTACTCATCGCAAACATTACCCTTGGATTGCTCATTAACAGCACATTTACATAAGCCAGCACACTTACAAACATGCAGATGTCAAACACCTTGCCGCCAATTTTACCAAACCATGCTTCGCAAAGTAAGGCACCAATTGCAGTAGCATTTTTCATTTTATCATAGCCAATTATTTGTACATACGTATAACTCATGGCCAGGTATAAAAACAACACAATGATGATGCCGGTTACAATGCCTTTGGTTAGCGTACTGCCCTTATTTACTTCGCCGCCAAAGTTGATGGTTTGCTGATAACCACCGTAGGTAAAAGAAACAGCTACCATACTAACAACGAGCAGCAGTAAGGCATTGGTGCCATCGTAGGTATATAATTTGGCACCTTCGTTATATCCGTGAGGCTCTACTGTAGTATTGGTAAAAAGCGAAGAAATAAGTAATACGATTAAGCCTATTTTAATAACCATCAGCACATTTTGTGTGCGGCTGCTTGTTCTTAATCCCAATAAATTTACTGCGTAAAAAAGGCTTACTGCCAGTATAGAAATACTAACGTTAAATACAGGACCGCTTGGCTGGCCAAATATTAAATCGCTAACATAATCGGCACCAATCAGAGCTACAACTGCAAGTGATGCCGCATTGCTGATAAGTATTAAAATATTAATAGTAAACCCAACAGCAGGGTGATAGCAATAAGAAAATACTTTATAATATGCCCCAACAACGGGTAGCCTTGTGCCAATTTCTGCAAATACCAATGCCCCGAATAAAGCAATGATGCCGCCAATAATCCATGCAGAAAAAAAGATGGTTTCTGTGCCGCTTTTGGCAGCAATGGTAGCAGGTGTTTTAAAAATACCCATCCCAATTACGAGGCTGATAACGATAATGGTAAGGCTGAATAAATTTAACTGCTGTTTTTTTTCGGTCATGGTTGTTGTAGTTTAATTTACTTTGTTGCTAACGATGAAAAATTTAATTGGATTAAAAATAGGGCTTTGTTTTTTGTTACCCATTTTTAGCATCGGGCAAAATAAGCCCGTTGCAGAATTCGGCCAAAACGATTCGCTGGAAAATGTGTTGGTAAGGGCTTTTGAACAAAACAGAAATCTGCAACAAACCGCCGCAGCGGTAAGTATTATTACACCTGCTGCATTACAACGATTTGGCAATACTTCATTCCTGCCTGCACTCAATATGGAGCCGGGTGTAAAAATGGAAGAACGCAGCCCCGGCAGTTACCGGCTTAACATCAGAGGCAGTTCTTTACGGGCACCTTTTGGGGTTCGTAATGTAAAAGTGTATCTAAACGAAATGATTTTTACAGACCCCGGAGGCGGCACTTATTTAAACCAACTCGGGTTTTATAATGTAGCATCTATAGAGGTATTAAAAGGCCCGCCGGGTAGCATGTATGGAGCCGGAACAGGCGGAGCGATGCTTTTACAAACCGAATCTAAACGCTGGCAACCGGGTATGGCAGCAAGCTATTCTTTTGGTAGTTATGGCTTGCAGCAAATACAGGCCAAAGCCATGCTGGGTGGGGCTGCTAACCAAAATGTACTTTCTTTTCAACACCAAACTAGCGATGGTTACAGGGATCAATCGAAAATGAGAAGGGATGTAGCTACTTATGAAACAAGACTGAGAATAAATGATAAGCAAAAGCTATCTGTACTGGCCATGTACGGCGACCTGATGTATGAAACACCGGGCGGTTTAACACTGGCACAATACAATGCCAACCCAAAGGCTGCAAGGCCAAGAGCTGGTACACAACCTTCGGCAATGGAAGCAAAGGCAGCCATATACCAAAAAACATTTTATACAGGTGTGGCCAACGAATACCAGCTGGCTGCCGGCTGGAAAAACACCACTTCTGTTTACGGAGCTTTTACATGGTTTAGCAATCCCGGCATACGGGTTTATGAAAAGAGAACAGAGCCACATTTTGGTGGTAGAACAGTTTTTACCAACCAATTTAAATTGGGGGAGAATAAGTTGCAATTGGTGTATGGAGCCGAAGCACAAAAAGGAATTTTTACGGTAAAAACCTACAGAAACAGAAATGGAAACAGCGATTCTTTGCTTACAGACGACGAAGTGAATAACTGGCGGTACAGTGCTTTTGGCCAGGCTGATTTAGATCTTAAAAGCGGCTGGATAATGAGTGCCGGTGCAAGTTTTAATAAATCGTATGTATGTATTACACGGCTTAATAATTATCCTGTAAATCCACAGGAAAGAAATTTTGGTAATGTATTTTCGCCTCGAATTTCGGTGCTTAAAAGTTATAAAACGATTACCGTATATGCCCTTGCAAGTCACGGCTTTTCTCCACCCACTACATCTGAGCTAATACCATCTAATGGCAGTATCAATAATACATTAAAT
Source organism: Chitinophagaceae bacterium (assembly GCA_043755055.1). Classification (GTDB taxonomy): domain Bacteria; phylum Bacteroidota; class Bacteroidia; order Chitinophagales; family Chitinophagaceae; genus JAZKFT01. The sequence goes on from JAYUTQ010000080.1 coordinate 6,529, forward strand.
GCCGAGGAAGGCGTTAATTATGAGATTGGCTCAAGAGGTTATTTTTTCGCTAATAAATTGTATTACGATTTAAATGCCTATTGGTTTACACTACAGAATGCTATTAGCCAAAGAAGGGATGTAAGTGGCAATGATTTCTTTGTAAACACTGGCAGCACAAAACAGCAGGGTATTGAGGCACAACTAAAATACCAGCCCATAAAAAATGCAGTCGGTTTTATTAGTGATTTGATGATTGGTACAAGTTATAGCTATCAGAATTTTACTTATAAAGATTATAAAGTGCTTACGATTGATTATAGTGGAAACCAACTCCCCGGCGTACCCAAACAGTTTGTAGCCCTTAGTCTTGATGCGGTTACAAAGCCTGGAATTTACATGAATGCTACTTACAGCTACACCGATAAAATTTCGATGAATGATGCCAATTCTGCGTATGCTTCTTCGTACAATTTATTAGGTATTAGATTAGGTTTTAAAAAAATGTTACACCAGCATTATCAGCTTGAAATATTTGGCGGAGCCGACAATATAGCTGACGTAACCCATAGCCTTGGCAATGATATAAATGCCGCTGCCGGGCGGTATTATAATGCTGCTGCTGGTAGAAATTATTTTGTGGGATTGGCGGTAAAGTGTTTAAATAAATTTCGGTAAAGCATTGATTTTAAAAACACTCTACTCCCCAACTCCTTTCCCAGCTTGCATTTGGAGATAATTTGATAATGCCTTCCTTGTCTGTAAGTTGTTGATTATGTGCTGTGCTGTCGGCTATACCACACCATGGTTCCAGGCAAACGAAGGGTGCATCTTTGGCCGCCCAAATACCAAAGAACGGGAAATTATTAAAATGAAAATGAAGACCGTGGCTGTGCTTTTTGCAATCAAAAGTAATACAGGATGATTGCAGATTTTTTAGCACAATGGCATCTTCGTAAAATAAGGATGGACTCAATGCAAGCTTACCACTTTCCGTTGGAATGGTTTCTGTTTGTGTACCAATCAGGCCAGCTTCCAACTTATACCTTTCTAAAACTTCGGGATTATCAAATTGCAAAAAATAATCTTCGTATTCGCTTTCTTTTACATTCGGTACTGCAAATGCAGGATGTGCTCCTACTGAAAAGAGCAAGTCTTTTGTTCCTGGGTTTTCTATTTCGTAAGTACAGCTCAGCGATGTGCTATTTAGGTTGTATCGAAGTTTAAAAACAAAATCAAAAGGATACACAGCCAATGTTGTTTCATCAGATTCAATTGTAAATATTACTTCTGTTTCGCTTATTTGGGTTGCAGCAAAAATCTTTTCTCTTGCAAATCCATGCCTTGGAAGTTTGTATGCTTTTTCTTGGTAGTAATAAGTATCATCTTTCAAAGATCCAACAATCGGAAAAAGTACCGGGCTGAATTTACCCCAATAAGTTGCATCGCCACTCCACATATATTCCACGCCAGTGGTTTTGCTTATCAGGCTTTGTAGTTCTGCACCGTTCGGTGAAATAGTTGCTGTAAGTAACTCGTTGTGGAGTATAATCATGTAAACTCAAAAGTGGATGTAGGAAGAATTGGAAATTAAATTTTTTAAAACGTTTTTTTTGAAAGGAAGTCTAAAATTCTATTCCTTCAGCATGTAAATATTCACCAATATTAAAATCTACTGCTTCATGAAGATTTACGGTTTCACTTAATCCAAACCAATGCCATGTTTTTTCTTGTGTAACTACCAATACTTTTTTAGAAGCACTAAAAATCCAGATAATTTTATTCGTACCAAAATCTAACAGTTTATCAATTTTTGTTTGCAGGTATTCAAAGTCAGAACTGTTTTCTGTATCAGCCATCACATCCACTTCTATATGCACCATAGCAGGTACTGCAGTATATTTTATACCAATAGAAGCTGCGGGTATTTGTTCTTTTTTAAAAATTAAAATATCACCAGCCAGGTTATTGCGATGGTCAATATGTACCCCTGCTTCATTGGTAGCTACTTCATATACATTTTCAGGAAAATTTCTAAAGATTATTCTTAATAGATAGCTTATGATTTTCCATTGTAATGAACTTGTGCCCATAATTTCCGCTGCTTGTTTGTTTTTCTTAATTACCTCTTTATATCCTTTATAATACACAGGTTTACCGTTGATGATCTCGTAAATAAGATAATCAGGAACATTTTTGGGAGTCCTTTTTTTAATAAATTCTTTAGGTGCTTTTAGTGCTACCATGGCTTGTTTTTTTCAAATTTAGTGCAAATACAGGTTAGAGATACTGCTTTTGGTTACGCATCTGCAAATAAATCCCCTGCAATACCATCTGCAAAAAGCTTGCCTTCGTTTGTTAGCCAAAGATGATGCTCATCTGCCAATACTTTACCCTGCTGTATCCATTTGTTTGCTTTTATCACCAGCGTTTCAAATGCTTTATGCTTTATCCTTTCTATCCCTTCTTTGGTTCGTAAAGCAGTCATAATGTATTCGTTTTGCTGCTGAACAGGCGTAAGCACTTCAGCTTCAAAACAAGGCAGGTTATTTTCAATGGCTTTTAAATACAAAGCATTATTAGCCACATTCCACCAGCGGGTTTTGTTGCCATCAAAACTGTGGGCAGATGGGCCAAAACCATAGTAGGGTACGCCACTCCAATAGTTACTGTTATGGCGGCTACGTTGGCCAGGTTTAGCAAAATTGCTGATTTCGTAATGTTCAAAACCGGCAGCTTTGGCCCAATCCATCAGCAGCAGAAACTGATTTGCTTGCTGATCGGTATCCACATTAATTACAGCCTTTTTTTTAATCATATTATCCAATGCCGTTTTGGGTTCTACTGTAAGTGCATAGCAGCTAAGGTGTGGAATTTGTAAATCTATTGCTGTATCAAAATTATGTTTCCATCGTTCATCCGTAAGGCCGGGGATACCGTATATCAAATCAATAGTAAGGTTATGAAAACCCTTATCCTGAGCGGCTTTTATGCAATTGATTGATTGTTCGGCACTATGTGCCCTGTTCATCCAAACAAGGTCGCTTTCGTAAAAAGATTGTACACCAATGCTAAGCCTGTTTATGCCAGCTAATTTCCATGCTTCCAGTTTTTCTTGTGTGTGGTCATCGGGGTTGGTTTCTAAAGTAATTTCAGCATTGCTGCTTACGTTAAAGGTTTTGTAAATGGTATCTAGTAATATTTTTAATTCATCACTAGTAAGCAGGCTAGGGGTGCCGCCACCAAAATAAATAGTTTCAATGATTGGTTTTTCTTGTAGCGTATTGCGTTCGGCCTTATCCCTTTTTTGGTCAGCGTTTTGCGAAAGTTCAATTTCTATTGCAATGGCTTTTACCATGGATTCTTTGTTTGCCAGGCTTGTGCTAAAATGAAAGTTGCAATAATTACAGGCTTTGCTGCAAAATGGAATGTGTATGTAAATGCCAGCCATATTTTTTAGGGTTCAGGATTCAGGGTTCAAGGTTCAGGTTTCAGGGTTCAGGGTTCAAGGTTTATGTAGAGACGCCAAGTTGGCGTATGAATAAAAACCAATAAAAAATGCTAAAGAATACGCATGGTTTTAGCAGGTTCAATAGTAGCACAAAATTTGAATGGAGCGTCGCCAATGTCGCTTGATAGTAGTACAAAAGATGGGCTAAAAA
>JAYUTQ010000081.1:0-4362 GCA_043755055.1 Chitinophagaceae bacterium
TATTGCCTGGCCAAGGCAGAGCATCTTATAAAAATGGCCGACCTGATCGCCGCCATTTCTTTCGATGGATTTAACTGCAACATGCAGCCGTTTCACGAAGCCATTCACCGTATACGGCCGCATAAAGGACAAATAGAAACCGCCGCCAAACTTCGGCAGCATTTAATGGGAAGCAGCATTGCTGCTGCAACCGGCAAAGAAATTCAGGACCCATATTCTTTCCGCTGCATACCGCAGGTACATGGCGCTACCAAAGACAGTTTTGAACATGTATTACAGGTTTTTTTACAGGAAATAAACAGCGTAACCGATAACCCCAATATTTTCCCCGATGAAGATTTGATTGTAAGCGGTGGCAATTTTCATGGGCAGCCGCTGGCTTTGTGTTTAGATTTTTTAGCCATCGCCATGAGTGAACTGGCCAATATTAGTGAACGCCGAACCTATCAACTCATCAGCGGCCAACGTGGCTTGCCGATGTTTTTGGTAAAAGAAGCAGGACTGCATAGTGGCTTTATGATTCCGCAATACACTGCCGCCGGTATTGTAAGCGAAAACAAACAGCTCTGCACACCTGCTTCTGTAGATAGTATTTCATCGAGCAATAACCAGGAAGACCATGTGAGTATGGGTGCCAATGCCGCCACCAAACTGCTTCGGGTAATTAATAATGTAGAAAAAGTATTGGCCATAGAACTGCTCACAGCCGCACAGGCTTTGGAGTTTAGAAGGCCAATGAAAAGTTCCGCAGCTATAGAAGAACTATTTGCAGCGTTTAGAACAGAAATCAGTTTTAACGAAGCCGACCGGGTACTGCATAATGATATGATGAAAGCGGTGGGGTTTGTGAGGGAGTGGAAGGTTTGAACCTAATACTCTTGTCAGCCTGAGCTTGTCGAAGGCCATCTAACCGGTCTTCATGTTTTATTCACCTGAAAGGGCTTCGACAAGCTCAGCCTCACAGACATTTAGAAAATTAAGAATATTATGAATTAAATGTTATTGCTATGAAATTGAATCACAACTACTTTGTTTATATCTTGAAATGTAGCGACGATAGTTATTACACTGGCATTACCGATAATTTAGAACGCCGTCTTTGGGAACATAATTACGATGATGACACAACCGTTTATACCTATAAAAGAAGGCCTCTTGAATTAAAATATTTTGAAAGGTTTATAAACGTACTCTCAGCAATTTCAAGAGAAAAACAGATTAAAGGTTGGTCAAGAAAAAAGAAAGAGGCATTATTTAAAGAAGATTGGGATGAGCTAAAACGGTTATCGAAATCGTCAAATTCAAAAGAAAAGCCATAACACTCTTGTCAGCCATAATACTCTTGTCAGCCTGAGCCTGTCGAAGGCCCTCTAACCGGTCTACAAGTTCAATCCACAAGAAGGGCTTCGACAAGCTCAGCCTGACAACTCCGGAGAACCCGACTAACAATTTTAAACCAAAAAAATCATGTCAGCCTGAGCCTGTCGAAGACACTCTAACCGGTCGTCTTGTTTTATCTACTAGAAGGGCTTCGACAAGCTCAGCCTGAAAAACATTATTAAATCCAACAAATCCCCACATATCATGCTTCATACAAAATACGACCCTATAAAATATGCCACCCCAACAGGCACAACCCTTAACTGTAAAGGATGGATACAGGAAGCCGCTATGCGAATGTTGCTCAACAACCTGAACCCCGAGGTTGCTGAACGACCCGATGACCTGATTGTGTATGGTGGCCGCGGCAAGGCAGCCAGAAACTTTGAAGCCCTTGACAACATCATTGCCGGATTAAAAATATTGGAGAACGACGAAACGCTTTTAATTCAAAGCGGCAAGCCGGTAGGCATTTTAAAAACCCATAAAGATGCCCCAAGAGTACTTATAAGCAACAGCCAGTTAGTACCCAACTGGGCCAACTGGAAACACTTTGAAGAACTGGAAAAAAAGGGCCTGATGATGTACGGCCAAATGACCGCCGGCAGTTGGATCTACATCGGCAGCCAGGGCATAGTACAAGGCACTTACGAAACCTACGCCGCCCTTGCGGATAAACATTTTTCTGGGCAAACCCCAGACCCCACTACCCATGCCCAGAACCCCCCAACGGGGGGCAGGGGGGCTTCTCTCAAAGGCACCCTCAACGTAACCGCCGGCCTCGGCGGTATGGGTGGTGCACAGCCCTTAGCCATTACCATGAACGAAGGCGTGGCTCTGGTGGCCGAAGTGGAAGAATGGCGCATTGACAAACGGATTGAAACAAAATACCTCGATGAAAAATACACAGATGTAGATGCTGCAATTGAGGCTGCTGTAAAATACAAAGCCGAAGGTGCCGCCAAAAGCATTGGCGTTTTGTGCAATGCCATTGATCTGTTACAAAGATTGATAGATCGTAATATCATCCCCGACACACTAACCGACCAAACAAGTGCCCACGACCCGTTGATTGGTTACGTACCACACAATCTTACCAACGAACAGGCGAACGAATTACGCAAAACAAACCCCGATGAATATACCCAACGCAGTTACCAAAGCATGTACCTCCATGTACAACTTATGCTGCAACTAATGGACAAAGGCGCCATCACTTTCGACTACGGCAATAACATAAGGGCAAGGGCGTTGGAATATGAGCAGTCGACCGTCGACCGTCGACCGTCGTCCGATGACGATAGACCGTTGACGGTAGACCGACCTGGCCGTTGCTTCGATTTTCCGGGTTTTGTACCTGCCTACATCCGCCCATTATTTTGCGAAGGCAAAGGCCCATTCCGCTGGGCGGCTTTAAGCGGCGACCCGGCTGATATTGCGGTAACGGATAAACTGATTATGGAAATGTTTCCTGAAAATAAGGGCATGATACGATGGATGAAAATGGCACAGGAAAAAATTGCTTTTCAGGGTTTACCGGCCCGTATTTGCTGGCTGGGTCAGGGCGAAAGAGAAAAAGCAGGACTGGCTTTTAATGAATTGGTAAAAACAGGAAAAGTAAAAGCCCCAATCGTAATAGGCCGCGACCACCTGGATACAGGTTCGGTAGCAAGCCCCAACCGTGAAACCGAAGCCATGTTAGATGGCAGCGATGCCGTGGCCGATTGGCCGATTCTTAATGCATTGGTAAACACTGCCGGCGGAGCAAGTTGGGTGAGCCTGCACCATGGCGGCGGCGTGGGCATGGGTTATAGCATACATGCAGGTATGGTTATTGTAGCAGATGGTACCGAAGAAGCCGCCGTTCGTTTAAGCCGGGTGCTGCGCAATGATCCTGGCATGGGGGTAATTCGCCATGCAGATGCGGGGTATGAAATTGCAAAAGAGACGGCGAAGGAGTTTGGGTTGGATTTGGAAAGTAAGTTGTGAATTGAAATGCACAATTTGCAGAAAGCTGAAAGACAATTACTGATAACCAACTATCTTACTTATTAATGCCAACTCCCAAACAAATACTTCTCTCCCTTTCACTATCGGCGGTGATACTGATTAGCCTCTCCGCCCACTCCCAAACCCCAGGCTGCACCGATTCTCTTGCCAATAATTTCAATGCATCTGCCACAATAAACAATGGCAGTTGCACCTACACCACCACCAGTTACACACCGCCTGTAAAAGTTAATCGCCTTTCGGATACACTGCTGGAAAACAGTGGGCTTGCTATGGCAGGTAACTACCTGTGGACGCTCAACGATGGTGGCGGCAGTGCTGCCATTTACAGGATGGACACCAGCACAAACGCTGTATTGCAACAGGTGTACCTATCAGGGGCCAGTAATATTGATTGGGAAGACCTCAGTTTCGATGGCTCCTGTTTTTATATAGGCGACTTTGGCAACAATGCAAACGGAGCCCGTACCAATCTAAAAATCTACAAATTTCCGCTGAGTGCCATTCCGGATTACATTACACAACCGATGGCCATTATCGACTCAGGCCTGATAGAAACCATCCATTTCACCTATGGCCATCAGCCGCAACCACCTGTACCTGTTGCAGCCAATAGTACCGCATACGACTGCGAGGCTATGATTGTGGATAGCGGCCGCATCCATTTATTTACCAAAAACTGGCTTGGGCTTAACACCGTGCATTGTATTATTACCGGCATTGCCGCAGGCAATTATACCGCTGTACCGCAGGATACTTTGGCCACCAATTACCTGGTAACCGCTGCTGCAAAAGCGCCAGGCCGAAACCTTGTAGTATTGATGGGCTATCAAAATACAGGAACTGCAAAACATTTTATGCACCTGCTTACCCAATACAGCGGCAACAATTTTTTTAATGGCAACAAACGCAGGTTGGATTTTCCGGGCGTTTTAACCATGGGTCAGGCAGAAGCCATTACTTTCAGAAACG
>JAYUTQ010000082.1:0-1987 GCA_043755055.1 Chitinophagaceae bacterium
CGTTTCAAAATTCACCAGCATGGACGTTGCACTTTTTAGAGAGTGAACACATAACTGTAAAGGCGGTAAAAGTTAAGAACCCTTGGTATGGTCAAAATACTGATGCACTGGATTTAGAAAGTTGCAAAAATGCCTTTTTGGAAGACAATGTTTTTGATACCGGCGACGATGGCATCTGCATTAAAAGCGGCCGTGACGAAGAAGGCAGAAGAAAAGGAATGCCTACGGAGAATGTAATTGTAAATAACTGCATCGTATACCATGCCCACGGCGGCTTTGTGGTAGGTAGCGAAATGAGTGGCGGCGCCAGAAATATGTTCATCCAAAATTGTACGTTTATGGGTACCGATATCGGTCTTCGTTTTAAAACCAAACGTGGCCGCGGCGGCGTGGTAGAAAATATCCATATGGCTAATATCGACATGAAGGATATTGGCGGAGAAGCGATACTGTTTGACATGTACTATGAAGCAAAAGATCCCATTGCGTTGGCAGGTGAAAACAGAGTTGCCCCTCCGGTAGAAATATTTTCTGTAACCGAGGCTACGCCGCATTTTCAGAACTTTTATATCAGCAATATTATGTGCAGTGGTGCCAGCAAAGGCATCTTTATTCGTGGCCTTCCGGAGATGCGGGTAAAAAATGTAAACATCGAAAATTGTGTGCTGCAAAGCACCATTGGTTTGTATTGCGAAGAAGCTGATAATATCAATCTGAAAAATGTAAAACTGCTGTCGAAAAATACCGATCCGGTCATAACAGTACATAACAGTAGTAACATTACGCTTAACGAAATTCACAGTCCACAAAACACGGGTTTGCTTTTGAAAATAGATGGTGATAAAACGGCTGGTATAAAGCTCCAAAACACCAACATTTCAAACGCAAAAAAAGAAGTACAATTTAGCGGCGGCGCAACACCAGCTTCTTACAAAAAACTATAACGATTTGCTATGCTATCTAAAATAATGATTAGCCAGATAAGGCGACGGATAAAACATATTTTTTCTGCACTTATTATGGCAGCTTTATTTGCTGTAAATGCTTTTGCACAGGAGGTTCCGCTTTCGCAGCAAATGACAAAAACAGTGATGAAAATATGGCCGGATAGTTTTAGCAATGGCGGCAGACCTACACGGTGGAGTTACGATCAGGGTGTAATACTTAAAGGTGTAGAAAGTGTTTGGCGCCTGTATGGCAATGCTACCTTTTTTAATTACATCCAACACAGCATGGATCATTATGTACGTGCGGACGGCACCGTAAAAGATTACCGGCCGGACGAATACAATATTGACCATTTAAACAATGGCAAAGTGGTAATGATGCTATACAACGTTACCGGACAGCAGAAATATAAAAAGGCCATAGACCTGTTAAGAAGCCAGCTTAACGATCATCCAAGAACCAAAGAAGGCAGCTTTTGGCACAAAAAAATATACCCGTGGCAGGTGTGGCTCGATGGGCTTTACATGGGTCAGCCATTTTATGCCGAGTACGAAAAACTGGCAGGACGTGAAAGTTCATTTACAGATATTACCCGTCAGTTTGTTACCGTAGAACAACATACCCTTAACGCTAAAACGGGATTGCTTTACCATGCTTGGGACGAAAGCAAAGAACAACTTTGGGCCAATAAAACTACAGGCACTTCGCCACATTTTTGGGCACGGGCTATGGGTTGGTACGGTGTTGCATTGGTAGATGTATTGGATCATTATCCCGCAGGCCATCCCGGTAAAGATTCGCTGATTGGCATTTTAAAACGATTTGCAAAAGCTATCGTTTCGGTACAGGATAAACAAAGCGGTGTTTGGTATGATATTCTCGATATGCCCACCCGTGAAAAAAATTACAAAGAATCTTCTGCCTCCTGCATGTTTGTATATGCGCTGGCCAAAGGGATACGCAATGGTTATTTACCTGCCTCTTTTACAAAGGCTACAAAAAAAGGATATGATGGTATTATTAAAGAATTTATAGAAGT
>JAYUTQ010000083.1:0-4356 GCA_043755055.1 Chitinophagaceae bacterium
ACTTTTTACTTTACCCCTTCTTGCCATTTGTTCTTCCAAAGTTCCCATGCTATCGGCAATAACAATTCTGGCAACTGTTTGAAATAAAATTCTGTCTTCGTTGGATATCTGATCGGAAGAGCGAATGAAAATACCGCCCGGCTGTTCTTTTACATCAGCACCAATAATGGGTGCAATAAGGCCGAGTATCTGGTTCTGCAATGTTTGTCTGTAGCCGCCATGATCATCATTCCAGATTACTAAATCTACCACAAGGCCTTTAAGCCGCCAGTAAGCATGGGCCTGTATCATTTGCTGCACCAGTTCTATGTTAGCAGAATCCTGTATTTGCAATAATACAATAGGTAGGTCGCCGGAAATAGAATAACTCCAAAGCCCCGACTGGCCTCGCTTGTTACGGAAAATAACATCCGGATCGGCTCTTAAGGCAGCGTTGGCAAATATTACAGAACCGGCAAGTTTAGAATACAATTGTGCATCGGTTTCTACAGCATTTATTTGCCGTAATACTACCTGACTATGTGTCCACGACAATTCAAAAGCCCGGTTGATTAAATGACGATCCTGATATTTTTCTACCAGACCATTGCATATTTCTCTTGTTTCTGCAATGCCAAAAACCATATCAATAATGGCTGAATCCTGAGGTTCTATTACTATGCGATACTGGATGGCAATAACAGGATCCAGCACCGAGCCTTGTGTGCCAGACAAAGCTTCTTGCTGACTAAAAACTGCGGGATTGTGAATGGTATTTCCCCTGCCTATAAATTTTGACCGGTTGGTTTCGTAAGAAATATTTTCAACTTTTGCATGGTGCACTTTCATTAAGTGAAACATAGACGGCGTGCTTTCTATCTCTGAACGTGGCCTTCTGGTGCAAACAATCGCATTACGGTTATTTACAATTTCTGTTTGCACAAAAAGATTGCTAAAAGCCGGGTGTGAAGCATCTGCCGCTGCTGGTGCCAGTACCACTTCAGCATAACTTGTTATTTCAATGTACCTTCTTTTACGGGATCTGTTTGTAATTCTCAATCGCCTTAGTTCTACATCATCCTCCGGCGAAACCACAATTTCAGTATGTGTTTCCAGCAGGTTATCTTTTCGTCTAAACTCTGCCCTGCCCTGAGAAAATACGGCCTCGTAGTTATTACCTTCCTGTAGCGATGGCTGGTAGGATGAAGACCAAAGCAGATTGGTTTCAAGATCTCTTATATAACAAAAAGTTCCCCAGTTATCGCAGGTGCTGTCTTCTTTCCAGCGGGTTACTGCAAGGTCTTTCCAGCGGCTGTAACCACCACCGGAATTCGTGACCATTACATGGTACCTTCCGTTGGATAACAACTGTACTTCGGGCATTGTGGTAGCAGGTGTATTAATTACCCGCATAGGCATAATATTCTCGGTAATTACACATGTATCGGCCACATGCACACCCGGTGAATAAAAAGTAGAAACCCTTGGAATACGCTCCTGCAACAATAAAAGTGTAGCCTGAAATTGCACTTCGGCCTCAAATCTTTTTTGCATCGGCTGATCAAGCAGCAGGTAGGAAAGCGATAGCAAACTCATACCCTGATGGTGAGCCATAAAAGATTTTATAATTTCGAAGGACTGGCCACGTGGCAATCTTGATGAAGTGTAATCTATAGCTTCGTAAAAACCGTAAGTATTGGTTTCAAAACCCTCTAATGCCATCTTTTCCAGGTTATCGCAGGCAGCTTGGGGCAGCACCATCAATGCCATTACTGTTGAGTAAGGTGATATTACCAAATCCTCACCCAGTCCCCGTTTAAAGCCTAGACCCGGCACACCAAAAGCCCTGTATTGGTAATTAAAATCAGCATCTACCAAATTATAACCACTCTCTGAAATGCCCCACGGAACACCACGTTTTTTACCATAATCTATTTGCTTTTCTACTATGGCTTTATGCGTTTGATCTAAGAGTGTATTGCCGTAAGATGGCATCACAAGCATGGGCATAAGGTATTCGAACATAGAACCACTCCACGAAAGCAAAATGGGTGTGGTACCCAAATTGGTAAGCTGTCTGCCAAGTGCAAACCAACTTTCCTGCGGTAATTTACCTTGTGCTATAGCCACATAAGTGCTTAGCCTGGCCTCGGAGGCAAGCAGATCGTAATAGCTTTGATCTCTTCGGTTTTCCTCTACATTATAACCAATGGAAAGTAAGTGCTGGGAACGGTCGTACAAAAAGTCGTAATCGTTGTTAGAGAGTATAGAACATTGTACCGCCAGGTTTTCAAAAGTCAATATTCTTTCTTTTGCCCTGCGTCCGGCTTCTACCATTTTTGAAATATAATTATCCAGCCACTGGTTTTCTACATCTGTATTTTCATCTGTATAATATACCCGTAATACCGGAAGTATTTCATACTCAATAGATGCAAGTTTTTGTAGCGTTATAATAGCGGGTATGATACCTTGTACATCCACAAATCTTTCCGGTATTTCATCAACGTATAGCCAGGGTGCTGTTGTTGCAAAATCATTACAAAAATCTTCAATCTGTTCACCCATTTTTTTTGCCCACATAGCTGTTTCGGTATTGGTGCTTTGGCAATATGAGACAATATGTATTTTATATATCCTGCTTACAGCATCCACCGCTTGCTTTGCATCCTGCCATGTTTCAGGATTTTGGTTTCGTATTGCTATTAAATTATTTTTAAATGAAAGAACGGCTTCTTGTAACTCAATTGTGATTAATAATAAACCTGTAGTATCTAATAACCCATCAAAAAATTTCATTGTAAAAACCTTATTGCTACTAATTGAAACCAAGCCTTGCTTCAACGTCATAAGATGGCCCGCAAGGTTTCCGCTATCCACTGTAGAAACATATCTTGGGTTCAAAGGCATCATGGTTAAAGTATTATACCAGTTATACAAATGCCCCCTGTACTTATCCAAAGCCAGCATGGTATTGAGTGCGTTTGCCGTTCTTTCTATCAATTTTTCAGTACTGATGTAACCGAAATCGTAGGCGGTTAAATTGGCCAATAAAGAGAGCCCAATATTTGTTGGTGAAGTTCGGTGTGCCACTTTTGGTGCAGGATGTACCTGATAATTATCCGGCGGTAGCCAATTATCTTCTTTGGTAACAAAATCTTCAAAAAATGCCCATATTTTTCTTGACAGTTGTTGCAAATATTCCTTTTGGATTACTGAAAAATTTGTGGTTGTTTTTTTACCAGGCAAACTAATACGCCACGCCACCATTGGGGCTATTATCCATAATATTAATACCGGTAACTCTATTAATAAACCCAGCGATGAATGATAGGTTAAGTACAAAAGCAAAGCTGTAGATAGCAAGATGCTAAACCACTGTGAGCGGTAAATATTTGCAAGGGTGTTACGTTTCTTATTTGCAGGATTGCCGGACGGATTCCACTCCAATAATTTTTTGCGGGATATACATAGCCTCCAATTGGTTCTTACTATGGCATCGATATTTACATAAGCTTCGTATGGCAGAAAAATAAAATCAAGAAAATGTAGCAGAAAGCTGCTAACCGTTGTTCGAAATGAGTAAACAATATGTTGCCAGATTTGCATATCTGCCGGTTTATGGCATACATCCCAAATAAAATTTACAGCAACCGGCAAAGTAATTATTACAACCACAATCATTACCCATAATAAAGGCGAAGCCGCAAAAAGAAAACCAAAAATAATTAAAAACAAAAGTGCCGGTGCTACAAGGCTACGGCGTAAATTATCAAAAATCTTCCAACGTGAAAGCGATGATAAAGGATTTTTATTATACGTTTTTTTAGGCCCCGGCACAGCCGGAAAAAGCCATCTTGCTATTTGCCAATCCCCTCTAATCCACCGATGCCGCCGCTTAATATCGTCTTCATAACCTGATGGATATTCCTCATACAATTGTACATCGCTCATAAGGCCACTACGGGAATAACAGCCTTCTAAAAGATCGTGGCTTAAAATCCGGTTTTCCGGAAAACGGCCGTCTACAGCCTTTTCAAAAGCATCAATATCATAAATACCTTTTCCTATAAAAGATCCTTCGTAAAAAAGATCCTGATACACATCGCTTATGGCACGTGTGTATGGGTCGGTGCCGGGTTCATTACCATGTGTCCTTGCATAAATAGAACTTTCCGAAAGCGGTAAACTATTAGAAACCCTTGGCTGCAGGATGCTATAGCCATCAATAACCCGTTTCTTTTCTTCAGAATATACAGCATGATTTAAGGGGTGTGCCATAGTGCCAATCATTTTCCAGGCAGCATCTCTAGGCAATTGTGTGTCCGTATCCAGCGTAATAATATACTTTACAGATAGCAGCACCGTTTCATCAGC
>JAYUTQ010000084.1:0-4354 GCA_043755055.1 Chitinophagaceae bacterium
TTTGCAAGAGCCATTGGCTGCAGACCATCCTGCATGGGAAATAGAAAACCTGATAATTACCCCACATACGGCAAGAAGCATGGAGCAACCACCTTATCGCTACGAGCAACTTTTTGAAATTAACTTTAAAAGATATGTTGCCGGCGAAACACTTTTAAATATTGTAGACATACAAAAAGGCTATTAGCAATGGCAGAAATATCTGTAAGTTTTATTGTGCCCGTTTATAATAATGTAGCCACGCTGCAGCAGTTATATGATGGCCTTTGTGCTGTTGCCAATCAAAAAAAATGGACCTGCGAAATCGTTTTTGTGGACGATAAAAGCAGGGACACAAGTTTAGATGTATTAATGCTATTAAGAAAGAATGGGCAGGTACAGGTATGTCATCTTACAGAAAATATGGGCCAAAGTGTAGCATTGCTAGCCGCAATGCAATTTGCCCAATACGATTATTTAGTAGCATTAGATGCCGATCTGCAAGATGATGTGCAGCATATACCCTTGCTTGTAGATACGCTGTTGCAATCTCAGGTTCAGGTGGTGTTTGGTGGCCGTGCAGGCACTTACGAAAAATGGGGCCGCCATTTGACAGCGAAATTTTTCAAGTACCTAATTTATTTATTGAGCCATAAAAGAATACCAGTAAATGCAGGTTTGTTTTTTGCTATAAAAAGGAATGCTGCCCAAAAAATGGCATTGTATGCCGGTTCAAAGCCCTACCTGCTGTCGCTTATGGCTAAGTTAAAACTCGATGTTATTGCTGTTCCTATTAACCGGCAACCAAATGCTTTTTCGCAAAGCGGTTATACTTTTTGGAAAAGAATTAAAGTGGGCTACAAAGGGCTCCATTCCTTTTACACGTGTTCTATAAAGCCACTTCCAAATGGTATTATTAAAAAAATGGCATAAAAAACCTCCGCATTTTTAATGCAGAGGTCAATTTTTTTAATAATCAGCAAGTCTTAGAATCCTTTTTTAGCCACACCATCTTTAATGGCTTGTAGCGCTTTGGCTTCGCCCATAATAGCGGCCATTTTATTGCCTTTGCCATCGTTTCCAGTAGCCATGTAACCACCTTTAGCGGTTTTGGTAACTACTGCATCAAGCATCGGCACATTTTTCTCTTTTGTTTTGAGGCAATATGCTGTAATCATTTTTGAAGTGTCCATAATTTTTGTTTGTTTTTGAGTTAGTAAAAATGAACTACCCGGCTTTAAAAACAGGTGTAGCAAATATGTTTATTGGTGTAAGTTAAAATAACTGTACCATATATTGAAACAGGTGTGGATAACCTTAAATACAGTTGGCAGTTTAGTATTTCGCAGTTAGCAGTCCATGCATAAGTGTTTTTCATATTATCAGCAGATATTGATACCGAATATCAATTATAGAACAGCTTACGAAAAATAAAAGTCGCACCAGATTAGCTTAGTGTCAAATGCCTAACAGCCAACTTAAAAATTATACATCTATTCTGGCATAACGGGCATGTGTTTCTATAAACTCCCTGCGTGGTGGCACTTCGTCGCCCATTAGCATACTAAAAACACGGTCGGCCTCGGCAGCACTTTCTATAGTTATTTGTTTTAGCAATCTAAAGTCAGGATTCATGGTGGTATCCCATAATTGGGATGCGTTCATTTCTCCTAAACCCTTGTAACGCTGTGTGTTAACGCTGTCTTCTCTACCGTTTGCAAACTTGGCTATCAGGTCTTTTCTTTGTGCATCATCCCATGCATATGCCTGTTCCTTTCCTTTTTTCACCAGGTATAAAGGTGGTTGTGCTATGTACACATAGCCTTGCTCCACCAGTTCTTTCATATAACGGAAAATGAAGGTCAAAATCAATGTAGCAATGTGGCTACCATCCACATCGGCATCCGTCATAATAACTAATTTATGGTAACGGAGTTTGCTAATATCGAGTGCTTTAGGGTCTTCCGGTGTACCAATTTTTACACCAAGGGCTGTAAACATGTTGCGGATTTCCTCGTTGTCGTAAATTTTGTGCTCCATGGCTTTTTCCACATTCAGTATTTTACCACGTAGCGGAAGTATAGCCTGAAAGCTTCTGTCCCGGCCTTGTTTGGCTGTTCCTCCTGCACTATCTCCTTCCACCAGAAAGAGCTCACATTTTTCCGGATCTTTCTCACTACAATCTGCCAGTTTGCCGGGCATACCGCCGCCGCTAAGTACGCTTTTACGCTGTACCATTTCACGGGCTTTTTTAGCAGCAGCCCTTGCCTGTGCAGCCAAAATTACCTTTTGGATGATGGTTTTGGCCTCTCTTGGATTTTCTTCCAGATAAGCTTCTAATGTGCGGCTCAGGGTAGAATCTACTACACCCATCACATCGCTATTACCAAGTTTGGTTTTGGTTTGGCCTTCAAACTGTGGCTCCGGCACTTTTACACTAATAACGCTGCTCAATCCTTCTCTAAAATCATCGCCTTCTATTTCTACTTTGGCTTTTTCGAACAATCCGTTTTTATCGCCGTAGCTTTTAAATACACGGGTAATACTGCGGCGGAAACCAGCCACGTGTGTACCACCTTCTATGGTATTAATATTGTTTACATAGCTAAAAATATGTTCGCTGTAGCCGGTATTGTAGCTCATGGCTACCTCTACTGATACATTGCTTTTTTCATCCCTGCCTTCGCAAAAAATAATGCTTGGCAATATGGGGTTGCGGTTTGCGGCTTTGTCCAGCATTTCAACAAACTCTACAATGCCACCTTCGCTAAAAAACAGTTTGCTGTATGGTTTGCCATCATCTTCCAGTTCCCGTAAATCGGTTATGGAGATGCGGATGCCTTTGTTGAGGTAGCTTAGTTCCCGTAAACGACCTTCCAGTATTTCACGGTTGTAAATCAGCGATTGAAAAATGGTGCCGTCGGGCCAAAACTGAACCCGTGTGCCGTGTTCATCACTAACACCAATTTCACGTACAGCATATTCCGGTTTGCCTTCGTGGTAGGTTTGCTCAAACATTTTACCATCCCGTTTTACAATTACGTGCAAAGTGCTGCTGAGTGCGTTTACGCAACTTACACCCACACCATGCAAACCGCCTGAAACTTTGTAGCTGCCTTTATCAAACTTTCCACCGGCGTGTAAAACTGTCATCACTACTTCTAGTGCACTACGGTTCTCCTTGGTATGCATACCTGTGGGGATACCACGGCCATCATCCTGTACGGTTATACTATTGTCTTCGTTTATTACCACCTCTATATGCGTACAGTAGCCGGCCAATGCTTCATCTATAGAATTGTCCACTACTTCGTACACCAAATGGTGCAGGCCCTTTACACCCACATCGCCGATGTACATAGCGGGGCGTTTTCTTACCGCTTCTAAACCTTCTAATACCTGGATACTGTCGGCACCGTAACTGCCTGGTTGGGGATGATCTAAATTTTCTGTACTCATAGTTGTTGCAAGCCTTTCTTACCTGTATTAAGCAGGATTATTTTAAGTAGAATTATTTGCTTTTTAGAATAGCAGCGAATGTAGCAATAACAAGGGGTTCAGCCAATTTTAATAAGCTGAAAAGGGAATGTTTTATCCACCTGAAATCCACGATTTATGGCAGGTTGTAAATGGTTTTAACCGGGAGGGAAATTTGCAGGGTTTTTAGGTCAATAACATCGTCTGCGGAGATAAATACTTCGCTTTGCCATTCCCCGGCAGCATTAAGGCGGCTGTAAAGTGTAACCAATACTTTATCCTGTTCCACAAGTATGTAATAAAGCAGCGAATCGATTTTTCTGTATTGTAAAAATTTTTCCACCGCATCGTAAATTCTTGTAGATGGAGAAGAAACTTCAATAATTAATTCGGGGTACTCCTGAAAATAAAGATTAGCATCTGTTTGTGGTTCTTTTGTAATAAATACATCGGGATAGAAGTACTTGTTTTCACCCTGAATTTTCAATTTCATAGATTCCCGAAAGACTTCAAAACCTTTTGTTTCTAATAAGTTGGTTAAAAACAAAAGTATTCTGGTAGCCATTTTGTTGTGTACCCTGTTTGCTCCTGACATTTCGTAAAGGTTTCCGTTTATAAATTCATGGCGTATTTCACCGGCTTCGTCAAGCTGTATATACTCCTCAAGGGTGTAAATTTTATTTGAAATGGCTGTTTTCATACTTACCAAATGTACGAATTGAAAAATGTAGAATGGTGTAATAAATTTAGAATTAGGTATTTTGTACGCAACGCATCTAGTAGGGTGGCCTCGAAAGAAAAGCATAATTTTTAGCTTTTATTTCGGAGCCTTGATTTTTTTTGTTTCTTTTTTTTATCAAGAAAAAAAAGAAAAAACATCGATTATAAACGTGTTTCT
>JAYUTQ010000085.1:0-1983 GCA_043755055.1 Chitinophagaceae bacterium
ATTTTAAATTCAAGGTATTATTTTTTTTTGACGCTGGACGATTCGGTATCGGGAATACTATCGGGCCGTTCCAGGTTTTCCACCAATCCACCACAATTAAGCTGCCGGCGGTGCGGAATGTCGTAGAAGCCTTAAGACACTTCACGGAAAGAAGTCGTGACAATTTTCAATTAAAGAACATTGCGGCGCAGTGCAACACTGCAACAATTTATTACACATGCAAACTCGTAAGCGAATTAATGAACAATTGAAAAATACAATTAAACCAGTTTGCCCTGTGCTTACGAAAGGTGTAGTAGAAAGCATGAAAGCAGAAAAAGAAGTGGCCGGAATTCAGTAGTTTTTAAGAAGAAAGAAACAAAAATTTGTCCAGTTTTTTTACTAATAAACTGGACAAAACAATCTACCTTCATCAGCATGAAAGTGTCGGACAATATAGGAAAAACTATCAACCGGATGCCCAATGGCTATGTTTTCACCTATGCCTACTTTTCCCCGAAGGTGAAAGCCAGAGAAGCGGTGATAAAAGCATTGAACCGAATGGCCGCTACGGACAAAATAGTAAAGCTGGCAAAAGGCAAATATTACAAACCGGAAACCACTCCGTTTGGTAACCTGCAGCCGACACAGGCACAGGTGGTAAAAGACCTGCTGGAAGAAAATGGGAAAACAGTTGGTTACTTAACCGGGTACAGCATCTACAATCAGTTTGGCTTAACCACACAAGTAAGCAATACCATACAGATTGGCAAGAATCAAGTAAGGCCGAACTTTAAAAGAGAACGATACACTATTTCATTTATCAGGCAAAAGAATACCATCACCAAAGCGAATATTCCATTACTCCAGGTATTGGATGCCATCAGGTACATAAAAAAAATACCCGATGCCGGTATTGAATCATCTTGCAGGCGGCTATTGAGCATACTTAAAAATTTATCTAACCAGGATAAAAGCACCATGGTGCGGCTGGCCCTAAAATACCCACCAGCTACTAAAGCCATACTAGGAGCAATGCTTGATACTTTGCAGAAGGATTCCCCGACGGAAATACTTTACAAATCAATTAACCATATCACAAAATATAAATTACCCGGTGCTGCAAAAGCCTTGTCGGCAACTGCAAAATGGAGCATTGTATGAAACTGCATTTAGATAAAACACTTTTCAGGCAGGCGATTCAGTTTACAGCTGACGAGATGCAAATGCCAACTGTCTATATTGAAAAGGATTATTGGGTAACGTTTGCATTACATACCATTTTCAATAATGAAATTGGAAAAGACACTGTGTTTAAAGGAGGAACAGCACTGTCAAAGTGCTATCAAATGATTGAGCGTTTTTCGGAAGACATAGACCTTGTTGTATTAAGACATGAAGGAGAAAGCAATAACCAACTTACCAATAAAATAAAAAAGATAGGCAAAGTTGTTACCGATGTTTTGCCTGAAGTGGAAATTGCGGAGCTAACACAAAAAATGGGAATGAACCGTAAAACAGCACATACTTATGCAAAAGAATTTCAGGGAACTTATGGCCAGGTGAGAGATGTAATTGTAGTGGAGGCACATGGCTCGGCAATTTTGAACCCTATACAACAAAAACGGTTAGTTCATTTGTTGGCAATATGATGCTTAATAACGGACAAGTGGAAATAGCCGAAGCAAATGGATTAATGCAATTTAAACTTTTGGCTCTGGAACCTGTAAGAACTATCTGCGAAAAAATAATGAGCCTCGTAAGATTTTCATACGGCGAAAGCCCAATGAATGATTTAAAGAAAAAAGTTAGACATGTTTATGACTTGCACCAATTGTTACAACAGAAAGAGTTTTCAGAGTTCTTTGATTCGGCGGCCTTTACCGAAATGCTTTTGAAAGTAGCCAATGATGATGTTGCCAGCTATAAGAATTCTAATGAGTGGCTGGCCAATCATCCCAACGAAGCGATAATTTTTAAAGATTTAGAGAATGTTTGGAAGGA
>JAYUTQ010000086.1:0-1983 GCA_043755055.1 Chitinophagaceae bacterium
CTTGCCCCTTTGCGGCTTTGCTAAAAAAAACTAGTTCAAAATCGGGTTTTGTTTTGCAAAAATGGTTTCATCGTTGCGTATTTTTTGTTCCCAGTCCCAGGCCGTTTTCATCATGGCGTCCATATCGTATTGTATGTGCCAGCCAAGTTCGGTAACGGCTTTTTCATTATTGGCATAAATAGCCATTACATCGCCTGGGCGGCGGGGTGCGGTATTATATTTAAGTGTAAGGCTGCTTGCTTTTTCAAAAGCTGCAATAGCCTCCAGCACGGTAACACCATTACCGGTGCCAAGGTTAAAAATGTCGCAGTTAGTTTTGCTTTTACCGGCCATTAAAAATTGGATGGCAAGTGTATGTGCATGGGCAATATCACATACATGTATATAATCCCGGATGCAGCTACCATCCCTTGTTGGGTAATCGGTACCGTACACCTGCATGGGCGGTATTTTACCAATAGCCGATTGGGTAATAGCAGGTACCAGATTGGCCGGCCGGCCAAGTGGCAGTTCGCCAATAAGGGTACTTGGGTGGGCGCCAACCGGATTAAAATAGCGGAGCAAAATGTATTTGCTGTCGCCGGTTTTAGCTGTGGCTTGTATCATTTCTTCGCCCATTTGCTTTGTAAGGCCGTACGGGCTTTCGGCAGGTTTTAGCGGCGATGCTTCGGTTACCACCATTGTATCGGGGCTGCCATACACGGTGCAGCTGCTGCTAAATACAAAGTGTGGAACATTAAATTCCTGGGTGCATTTAAGCAGGTTTATAAGCGAAGTGTTGTTGTTTTCAAAATACAGCAATGGCTTATCTACCGATTCGCCTACGGCCTTGTACGCTGCAAAATGAATAATGCCATTGATATCCGGATGCTCGGTAAACACGGCATGGGTTTCATCAAAATTGCAAAGGTTTACCTTGTAATTTTTTACTTTTTTACCGGTAATTTTTTCAATGCCTTCCAGCAGCCTTGTGCTGCTGCGGCTGTTATCGTCTATCGAAATAACGTCGAATCCGTTTTCGATAAGATCTACAATAGTGTGTGCACCTATATAGCCACAACCACCGGTTACAAGAATTTTTGCCATAGGGCAAATGTAGGCAATGAAGCGGTTTGGTCATTGGTCAATAAGTCATTTGGTCAATTTTCATTACGTCATAAATCATTAGGATAGTCATTAATCTTACCTAATCTTTTTCATGTCAAAAAAATGACTACTGACCCCCATTGACCTAATGACTCCGCAGTGGTCACAGACCACAAGAAACAAACTTTCTCATTTCTTAAAGAATAGAATCGCCAACAGTTCGTTTACTTAGCATCTAAACTTTTTGTATTGAAATACCTGGCCACCCTTTTATTGATTATTTTTTCCTTTTTAATGGCCGTGGCCCAACCCGTAAGCGGCGTGTGGAAGGGCAAAGTAACCCGTGGCAGCGGCCTCGGCAGGCAGACTTACAAGCTGGAACTTAAACTGATTAAGAAAGGCGATAGCCTGCTTGGCACCGCTTACTATTACACCAATAGCAGCAACTATTACCGCTATTCGGTTAAGGGTTATTTCGATGCAAGGGATAATAGCGTAAACTGGTGGGACGATCAATTGATAGAAAGCAAAAGCGGCGGACTAAATTTGGGCAGTTTTAATACCTTACCCCTAATGGCCGAGGCCGATTTTAACTGCCCTGGCGGTGATGTTATGATGTTGGATGGCAACGCCCATCCCAAACTAGGCGGTAGCAATTTTGAGCTGCATCTTGATAAGGACACCAACCCTGCTTTTAAAGACGAGTGGGATCCGATTATTGACAATTATTTTTACGGCGGTGCCGATCCGTATTTGATAGATAGTGTTAGCAAAATAGCTTTTGCAAAAAAAGCGATTCCGCCGCCTGCAATTGCTCCTGTTAATGTTGTGATTCCGGAACCGGTAAAACCTGCGGTAGTTATAGCAAAGCCACCGGTAGAAAAACCAAAACCTGCA
>JAYUTQ010000087.1:0-4350 GCA_043755055.1 Chitinophagaceae bacterium
CCGAAATAAAAGGTATTGTGTACAACCAGACATTCATAATAATATAGGTTTTCAATGAAAAAGTCCCGAAACGTTGTTCGGGACTTTTCTAAAATTTGGGTAATCGAGGGGGCTCGAACCCCCGACCCTCAGAATCACAATCTGATGCTCTAACCAACTGAGCTACAACTACCGTTTTTTATTGGGTGGCAAAAATAAAGGAATTCATCATTTATGAGCAACAAAAAAAGGGTGTTTGTAAAAAATCCTTCCAAAGACGCACCTTACTGTATTTATTTTCACCACAGAGAACAGGAGGAGAAGAGGAACGCAGAGAGAGTCATTTGATTATAAAATCTGGCATAACATTGTTTTGCGAAACTTATTTTCTCTGCGTCCCTGTGGTGAACATTGTCTGTAATTTTCACCACAGAGAACAGGAGGAGAAGAGGAACGCAGAGAGAGTCATTATTATAAAATCTGGCATAACATTTCTCTGCGGAACTAATTTTCTCTGCGTCCCTGCGGTTAAACTTGCATGGCACAATGGCAATTCCGCCTGCTATCTTATTTGCCCATTTAAAATATTCGAACTTAGTTTGCAGCCCAATGCAAATACCATTAAGCGATAAAGAAGCTTTTCTTTTTAAAAAAATAGCCCGTGCCGCAGTTGAAAAAGGTGTGGAGGCCTATGTTATAGGCGGCTTTGTACGGGATAAAATACTAGGCAGAAAAACCAAGGATGTAGATGTGGTGTGCATAGGCGATGGTATTGAATTAGCCAATGCAGTAGCTCAAAAATTTCAACCAGTGCCAACTGTTTCATTTTTTAAAACCTTTGGCACAGCGCAAATAAAACTGGATGATATAGAGATAGAATTTGTAGGTGCCCGGAAAGAAAGTTACGTAACCGAAAGCCGCAAACCCGAAGTAGAACCCGGTACGCTGGAAGACGATCAAAACCGCAGGGATTTTACTATTAATGCCCTGGCCATAAGCCTTAACTGGGCTAACTATGGCGAACTGATAGATCCGTTTAACGGCCTGGCTGATATGCAGCAGCAAATACTAAAAACGCCGCTGGATCCGCTTATTACTTTTAGCGACGATCCGCTGCGGATGATGCGGGCCATACGGTTTGCAGCACAGCTTAAATTTACCATAACAGACAGCACTTTCGAAGCCATCAGGCAAAGTAAAGACCGCATTAAAATAGTAAGCGGCGAAAGAATTGCAGATGAGCTAAATAAAATCATCCTGACCAAAAGGCCTTCTGTTGGTTTTGATCTATTATATAAAAGTGGTTTGCTAAAAATAATTTTTCCGCAAATGGTGGCGCTGGCAGGTGCAGAGTATGTTGATGGCAAAGGACACAAGGATAATTTTTACCATACACTACAAGTGCTGGATAATATTGCACCACATACCGATGACCTGTGGCTTAGGTGGGCGGCCATTCTACACGATATTGGAAAGCCGGTTACCAAGCGATTTGAAGAAGGCCACACCTGGACATTTCATGGCCATGAAGTAGTGGGGGGCAAGATGATACCCAAAATTTTTACGCAGTTAAAATTACCGCTGAATGAAAAGATGAAGTATGTGCAAAAGATTGTTACGCTCCATCACCGGCCCATTTCGGTTACAAAAGAAAACATTACCGACTCTGCTATCCGACGATTATTGTTTGATGCCAGCGAAGATTTTGAAGACCTGATGACATTGTGTAACGCAGACATTACTTCTAAGAATCAATTTAAAGTGCAGCGGTATCAGGAAAATTTTGAGCTGGTAAAAAAACGCTGCAAAGAGGTGGAAGAAAAAGACCATATCCGCAACTGGCAGCCGCCTATTGATGGTGAAGCAATTATGAAACTATTCGGCCTTACTCCTAGCCGGGAAGTGGGCATTTTAAAAGATGCTATAAAAGACGCCATTATGGATGGCGTTATTGAAAACAATTACGATGCAGCCTATGCCTATTTGTTAACTAAATCTACGGATATAGGGCTTCGTTTAGTTGAATAGATGATTGGTTCATTTGTTGATTAGTTTTGCAGACATACCACCATAACACAGTATTTTGCAAAAAATAGCGACATTTTACAAAACCAGTTCTTATAAACCTTACACTCATTTTTACCAATTAACCAATCAACTCATTAACCAATCAACTACCAATGGCCATTTTAAAATTTCGGGTATACTTAGAAGAAGACGACAGCGTTTACAGGGATATTGTTATCCGCCACTCACAAACATTTTTCGATTTACACCAATGCATACTCAAAGCTTACGACTTTGATAATAAACACCAGGCAACCTATTACCGCAGCAACGATCAGTGGCTTCGAGGCCGGGAAATATCTGTTGAAAAATATGACAAGCCATACAAAGTTCCGCCATTGATTATGGCCGAAACCCTTATTGGTAGTGAGATACAGCAGCCCAACCAGAAATTTGTTTACGTGTACGACTTTGCCAAAAACTGGGGTTTTTTGGTGGAATTGATTAATGTAACCAAAGAAGAAAGCAGCAAAATAACCTACCCATCTGTAAGCCGTAAAGAAGGTATTGGACCGCAGCAATATGGCACCAAAGGTTTGCTGGGCCCTAAGTTTGCCGAGATTGAAGAAAAATACGATTTGAAAGAAGCTACAGAAGGTTTTGGTGAAGAAGGTGAGAGCGATGATACCGATACCGACGACGTAATAGGAGATGATGAAGCGGCAGACGATAATGGTCTGAGTGAAATTTGATGATTCAATAGGAGCAAAAAATGTCATCACAACAAATAAACGCTTACCCAAACACCGTCGTCCTTATAGCTGGCCCAACTGCTGTAGGCAAAACGGCTTTGGCCATTGCATTAGCCAAACATTTTAATACATCCATAATTAGTGCCGATAGCCGCCAATGCTTTAATGAAATGAGCATTGGTACGGCCAAGCCTTCCGAAGCAGAACTGGCATCTGTAAGACATTACTTTATCAATTCGCATTCCATCCAGGAAAAGACAGACGCAGCATTGTTTGCACACTATGCTTTAACTGGTATAGATACTATTTTTAAAACAAATCCTGTAGCCGTTATGGTGGGCGGAACCGGCATGTACATCCGTGCCTTTTGCGAAGGCTTGGATGCCATACCGCCAATAGCTGAAACAGTGCAAACTGAAGTAAGAAACAGCTACGAAGCGAATGGTGTAGAATGGCTGCAAAACGCTGTGGCAGCCGAAGACCCGGAATATTTTGCCAGCGGCGAAACCCAAAATCCGCAACGCCTTACAAGGGCTTTGGAAGTAAAACGAAGTACCGGAAAATCCATCCGGAGTTTTCAAAACAAACAATCGGTTACAAGGCCCTTCAATATTATTAAAATAGGGCTGGAATTACCAAGACCTGAACTGAATAACCGCATACACCAACGAGTGGACATGATGCTTAAAGATGGCTTGATGAACGAAGTAAAACAGCTACTCTGCTACCAACATCTCAATGCATTACAAACAGTAGGTTACAAAGAAATCTTCGACCATCTTAATGGCCTTTCTTCTTTAGAAGCAGCTACGGAATTTATAAAAACAAACACCAGGCAATATGCCAAAAGACAAATGACCTGGTTTAAAAAAGATACTGCTATCCAATGGTTCAGCCCATTTGAAGCAGATAAAGTGCTGGCATATATTTTGGAACAGATGGCTTTAGTGAAAAAGTAGTTTTTTGCCACAAAGCAAGAAGGGACTAAGGTGCACTAAGGGAGTAATATGTTCTTTGTGATTCTTAGTCCCGTCGTTTTTCGTGGCAAATTTTTCAAACATTTAGACTATTTAATTAACCCCACCCCTTCTTGTTGGTGACCTTTTCTCCGGCCATTTACCGGGTTCTCCGGTTCTGTTGTTTACAGGCAATACAATTTTGTCCCGTTGTGTAGTAGCAGGATCTTCACAAGCCAGGTACACCATAATGGCTGTAAGAATGGCATTATTGCGAACATCATCAAACACAATTTTGTCGTAGGTATCTCTATTGGTATGCCAGGTGTAACTGCCATACAACCAACTATTGCTGCTTAAGCTAAATGCAGGTGCACCGGCCGCCACAAACGATGCATAATCCGATCCGCCGCCTGCAGGTGAGCCGGGAAACTTTGTTTCCAAACCTTTTTTATAATCTTCCGGAACCTTGCTTAACCACCGGCCAATATAATCGTAAGCATGTAAAAATCCACCGCCACCAATATTAACCACACGGCCCGTTCCATTATCCTGATTAAACAGCACTTGTAAATTTTTTACAATTTCAGGATGGTCTTCCACAAAACCTCTTGATCCATTTAAGCCTTGCTCTTCGCTGCCCCAATGGCCGGCCA
>JAYUTQ010000088.1:0-4344 GCA_043755055.1 Chitinophagaceae bacterium
CGGGCTAAAATGCTGGGTAAAATGATTGGCGTGCCCTATGCCGAGGGCTTCATTTCAGAAAAAATGGTTGGCCTCAGTAGTTTTGATGCTTTGGTAAAAAACGTAACTTAAACCTGTTCTAAATCATAGAAAAGGAGCAGACGCAGCGCTATTATTGTATTTCTTTTCAATGGCAGCTGTATTTGAAGTAACAAAACTTTGACTTCGCTCATAAGAATGCGTAGTTATCTTTGCAGTTCTAAATACAAGAAAAGTGCACACTTTAAACCAAAAAAAACTTTTCTTTTTTAGATTTGTTTATGGTTCTTAAATTGTAACTACATCTTTTTACACACAATCAATGCATTGCAGCATTCTTACCCAACTTTGCTTCATCAAATAGTATTTCATTTAAATAAAAATTCATGATTCCTAAATTTCCAGCGGGTAGTCCATCCATCCACAGCATTTTAAAAAGCCGTGTGCAGGAATACTTCGATACTACAGGCGTAGAACGCCGTGGTTACACCAAATTATACATGAAGGCTATTGTGCTGATAGCCTTGCTGGCATTGGTTTATGTTCATTTGGTATTTTTTACACCGGTTTGGTACCTGGCCTTACTGGAATGTGGTTTTTTAGGCATTGTTATTTCCGGCGTTGGTTTTAATGTAATGCACGATGGCAGCCATGGTAGTTTTAGCCAAAACAAAAACCTGAACGCCTTTGCGGCTTGGTCGCTGGATTTTTTAGGTGGCAACGCTTTTATGTGGAATATGAAACATTGTATGATTCACCACAGTTTTACCAATGTAGAAGGTGTGGATGATGATATTAATGTAGGTATCCTGATGCGGATGAACGAACACCAAAAGAAGTTTCTGATGCACCGTTTTCAGCATTGGTATTTTTGGTTTTTGTACATGCTGCTGTATGTAGCCTGGATTTTTTATACCGATTATAAAAAGTATTTCAGCGGTAAAATTGGTAGTGTGCCTATTAAGAAAATGAGCGCCAAAGACCATTTTACCTTTTGGAGTGGTAAAATAATTCATGCAGCCATCTACATGGTAATACCTATTATGTTTGTAGGTTTTCTGCCTTGGTTTATTGGTTTTATGACGATGGGTATGGTGGCCGGTCTTGTTTTAAGCATTGTTTTTCAATTGGCTCATACTGTGGATAGTACTGAGTTTCCTACAGCCGATATTGATAGTAATAAATTGCCCGATGAATTTGCCATCCATCAGATTAAAACTACAGCCAACTTTGCTACGAACAACAAATTCATCAGTTGGATGGTTGGCGGTTTAAATTTTCAGATAGAACACCACCTGTTCCCTAAAATTTCGCATGTACATTATCCTGCCATCAGCCGCATTGTTCGCAATGTGTGCCAGGAGTTTAATATTCCATACCTCGAATATCCTACTATGGGCAAAGCCATCTTAGCCCATGTAAACCATCTTAAAAAGATGGGTACTTCGTAAAAAACACTTTTCAGTTAAAAACCAGCTTTAGGGCTGGTTTTTTTATGCCTTTACCTTTATCCTCTAGTTTTATTAAAATATATATGTATGAAGAAATTGTATGTAATCTGCCTTATGGTTTTTGTAACTGGTATTACTCAAGCTCAAATAAAAAAGGGCAATAAATTAGTAGGGGCGTCATTAGGAAACAGTAATATTATTATTGGTGACGGGGTATCGGCTTTTAGTTTTCAGTTGAACCCAACTATTGGTGTAATGCTTTCAGATAATTGGATGGCCGGCGCTACAGTTTCATTGGGAGCCATTGTATCTGATGGCTTTACAGGCGTTTTAGGTGTTAATCCATTTGGCAGATATTACTACAATAGTAAATCCAATAACGATAGCTTATACAAAGGATTTTTTCTACAAAGTGGTGTTGGGCTTTCTGCTGCATTCGGAGCCATTGAGCAGTCATCTGCTTACGCAGGTCTTGGTGGCGGGTATTGCAGGTTTTTTACTCCAAACATCGGATTAGAATTAGCTGGTATGGCCAATTTTATTGTTCCACTTGGTAGTAATAATGATGGAAATATTAATATCGGATTTTCGCTTGGATTGCAAATAGTACTTGATAAAAATTTAAATTTAATAAAGCGAAACGGTAAATAAACCCTTAAGATCACTTAAAAGTAGTCCCCTTAGCCGTCCACCACGGGTGTATTTCATAATCCATTCTGCCGGCGGCTATGGCAGGGTCGCTTTTAAGCAGTGCTTCCACTTCTTCTTTTGTGGGCACATCAAAAATAAAAATGCCTCTCCAGTGGCCATCATCACCAAACGGGCCGGCCACGTTTATTTTGCCTAGTTCGGCAAGTCGGGTAAGGTTAGCCGTATGCCCTGCCTGAAGTTTATTGATGATAGCGGTATCCTTAATCTCATCCCGGCGTTTACCTTTTACCAGCATCACAAACCAATATTGCTTCATCTCGTATTTGGGCACTGCCTTTACGGTATCGCTTTTAGCATTTTGCGGATCGTTATCTGTTTGGGCATTTGCTTTTTCAACAAAAAAACAGATTGCAAGCACGGTTAAAAAAGAAGCCAATGTTTTTTTCATGATGATGTATTTGAGTAATAAAGAAATACAATAGAAATGAATTAGAAAAAGGGAAATGATAATACCCGAACTATGATGGTACAAAGGCAAAAACAACTGCGAAAAAGTTTTTTTTCCTTTCGTAAAAATTTAGGACTTCTTATACCACACAAATAAAATTAAGTGTTATTATTACACTTGTAACAAGCCAAAGTAAAAGCCATAATAAAACCTTTGGTTATTGCTTCTTTGCATGTTGCGAAAAACAAAACCATTATGAAAAAAACGATTGCCAAAATGCTCGTTGCGGCATTAGCAGTAACCACCAGTTGCAAAACTTCTGAAACAGAAACCACATCCAAAGCAGGTATTGTAAAAGTTGCCTGGGGCGAAACCGATGGAAAAACAGTAGACCTCTACTCCCTAACCAACAAAAATGGCGTACAGGTAAAAATCTCCACTTACGGTGGTATTGTTACCAGCTGGACCACGCCTGATAAGAACGGTAAAATGGGAAATATCCTATTGGGTTTTGACAGCCTGAATGGCTACCTGGCCAAGCCGCCTTACTTTGGAGCACTCATTGGCCGCTACGGAAACCGCATAGCTAAAGGCACATTTAAAATAGATACCGCTACCTACAAGCTGGCTACCAATAACAATGCAAACCATTTGCACGGCGGCAATAAAGGTTTTGATAAAGTGGTTTGGGATGCCAAAATGGATGCAGATTCTGTACCGGCACTAACGCTTAGTTACCTCAGTAAAGATGGTGAAGAAGGCTATCCCGGTAACCTGAAAGTAACCGTAAAATATGCCCTTACTAACGATAACGAACTTACCATTGAGTACGACGCAGAAACAGATAAGTCCACAGTAATTAATCTTACACAGCACAATTATTACAACCTCAGCGGCGACCATGCCAATACTATTCTGGATCATAGCCTGCAGATAGCTGCTGATAATTATACACCTGTGGATGCTACTTTAATACCTACCGGCAAAATAGAAACGGTAAAAGGAACACCATTCGATTTTACAACGGCCACCAAAATTGGGGCAAGAATAGATAGTGTAAAAGGTGGCTACGACCACAACTGGGTACTCAATAAAAAAGGAACCGATATGGAATTGGTAGCCACATTATCCGAACCTACAAGTGGCCGTGTAATGGAAGTTTACACCACCGAACCCGGCCTGCAATTTTACAGTGGTAATTTTTTAGATGGAAAAATTAAAGACAATGCCGGCAAGCCTTTTAACCTGCATACCGGCCTTTGTTTGGAAACCCAACATTTCCCCGATTCTCCTAATCAGCCTGCTTTCCCCACTACATTATTAAAGCCCGGAGAAAAGTACCATACGGTTACAAAGTATAAGGTTTCTGTGAAGTAATTTTCAGTAAAGAAATCGGGAGGTATGTGTAGATGATAATGTGACAGTTTAAATAAATGCCTTTACTAAAAAAACTCCATTTCATAAAAATGGAGTTTTTTTAGTAGTAAGGTAAAAATTATAGTTGAAGCGTTAATTTAAGATGCCCACCGAGACCTTGCTGAATAATTTTCATTAAAGTAGACAGCCTTATATCGGATGCATTATTTTCTATTCTGGAAATGTAAGATTTATTGGTACCGCATTTTATGGCTAGTTCTTCCTGTGTCATACCAAGTTTGGTTCTTGCTTCTTCTAACAATACGCCTAACCTGAACGCTTCAAATTGTTGTTCCCATTTTTCACGTTTGAGGGCACCCTTTTTGCCGTATTTTTTATCCAGAATCTGGTCTAATGTTG
>JAYUTQ010000089.1:0-4342 GCA_043755055.1 Chitinophagaceae bacterium
GGCAATATAACTACCAAGCCCAATACTGCTGGCTATTTCCATCACTTCCTGAGTGGTGTAGCTGCAATGGCCCATGGAAATATTTTCCCACAAACTACCTTGAAAAATATCCTGCTGGCTAAAGAAAATACTGGTGTGTTGTCGTAAAGAATCCAAAGTATAATTGCTGATAGGCACATCATTAAATAGTAATTGGCCATCGTATTTACTATAAGCGCCTGTTAATAACCGCAGCAGACTGCTTTTACCACTACCCTCAGTACCGGCAAGGCATACATTACTGCCGGGTTTTATTTCAAAAGAAATATTGTGAAGCACTTTTTTATTATCAAACCCAAATTGTATGTCGTTTGCATTTACTTTAATTCCCTTCGAAACATCAAGCGTTAGCGTACCGCTTTTTTCTAATGGTTTGTCTATTACTTTTCCAAGTTTTTCTATGCTTGTAAGTACATCATACACTTTATCCAGGCTAACAATAAATTTTTCTACACTGGCCAGCAGCGAAAGAATTACAATTTCAGCAGCTATAAACTGGCCCACATTTAGTTGGTTGTTTACAAGCAAGGCACCGCCCACTACCAACATACCTGCTGTAATTAACACTTTAAAAATAATAAGAGCCCAGTATTGGGTTAGCAACACCTTAAAGTGACTCGTACGTGCATTTAGGTAGCCGGTAAGGTAGGCATCACTTTTTTCCATATGCAGCGTAGTGCCTTTAGAATATTTGATGCTTTTAATGGTTCGGGCCATTTCTTCAAGCCAGCCTTCTACCTTGTATTTGTAGTCGCTTTCCTCCATGCTGGTTTCAAATCCTTTTCGGCTGGTAAGGCGTATTACCATGTACAATGCGACTATAAGGAAGAATCCAAAAAAAATAAAAATGGAATTGTAAAAAGACAGGAGTATCAGCCCGAAAATAATCTGTATGCTGGCCACAGGTATGTCTAGTAATATTTTTGAAAGTCCCTTTTGCAGTGAAACCACATCGAAAAAGCGATTCACCAACTCGGGCAGGTAATACCCGTCCATACTCATCATATCCATTTTGGGTAGGCGGTAGCTAAACTCAAAAGTGTAACGGGCAAACAGGTTTTGCTGTATACGTTCGTTTAGTTTCATTTGATTTACCTGCAACACGCCGGTAAGAAACACGCCCACCACCACCATGATGATTAATAAAATCAGTGAGGTAGAAATTACATTGGCCTGTACAAAATTAACAATGGATTGAATGCCCAACGGTAATGTAAGCTGCAACAGGCCATAGAGTATTGCATAAAAATAAATCGCCCAAATTTCCCGTCGTTCCAGTTTAATAATTTTAAAAAAACGACTTAAAGAGTTACGAACATTCGTATCCTGTGGTAGGTTTTCTGCCATGGTAAATTTGCGGTATTATTTTCAGTGACCCTCATTGGTAAAGGCCGATAAAAACAAAAGATGTAAAAGATAGTTGTAAGCTTCGGCAAATATAGTTTTGAAAGTGATTGCTTAGTTTCTAAAAAAATATTAAAAAAAGCAGGATTTTTTAACCGATACGGTGCCCCAAATTCTTTTATTCACAAGATTTAAAAAGTGGTATTAGGAAACTTCGTTCCGTAAATCATCGTTAAAAGTAAATTTGGTAAAACTGTTTTTAGCTTTGTGCATTAATATTACAAGCCAAATAAAACCACTTGATACTTCGTTTACTCATTTACACATGTATGGCGGCTTTACTTTCCATTTGTTGCCCGTACCATGCTGTAGCACAGCCTCAGGTTCAGCTAAAAGGCACCGTGTACGATATTAGCCAACGCATCCCCTTAGAAGGTGTAAGCGTATTAAGTGCCAGCGGCCGGGGAACGGCTACCGATTCTAACGGCCATTATACACTTCTGTTGCCCGAAAACGACTCTATTTATTTCTCTTATATTGGTAAACCCACCAAGCCGGTGGCTGTTAAAAGTATTGCTATCCCCTGGGATTTTAATATGAGCCTGCACGTAACTAGTGGCATGCTGCCTACCGTAATTGTAAGGGCCAGGAGTTACAAACTCGACTCCATGCAAAACCGGGCCGATTATGCCAAGATTTTTAATTTTCAAAAGCCCAATCCCTTAAGTTCGGTTAATACAGGTGCAGGCGGTGTGGTAGGTATGGATCCAAATGAAATCATCAATATGTTTCGTTTTAAAAGAAACCGTAGGATACTGGCTTTTCAAAACCGGCTGATGCAGCAGGAACAGGATAAATATATAGACCGCCGCTACAACAAAGCCGTAGTAAAAAAACTAACCGGCCTGCAGGGTACCGCATTAGAAACCTTTATGGTACGCTACCGCCCCGACTACTACTTTGTGCAAGCCTGCAACGATCTGGAACTGTACCAATATATATGGCAGGCAGGCAAGCAGTTTATGGGTTTGAATAAAATAAAATAACCAACAAACAAAAAATCCCGTCACAGAACTTGTAACGGAATTTTTCTATTATTTGTTATTTCTTACTGATTTACATTAATAACCACCCTGCGGTTCTGTGCACGGCCAGCGGCGGTTTTATTGGTTGCTACGGGTTTGGTACTTCCAAAACCTGTGGCCGATAATCTGTCTTTATCTATGCCATTTTTAACCAGGTAATTCAATACTGCATTAGCCCTGTTGTGGCTGAGTATCTGATTGGTTTTTGCAGCACCTGTATTATCTGTATGTCCTTCAATTGCAAGGCTAATGTTTTCATTTTCTTTAAGCATGGTAACCATATCGGCCAAAGCAGTAAAAGACTTTTTCAACAGTGTAGCCTTTCCTGTTTCAAAGAAAATATTTCTGGCCGCCTTGTCTACTTCCTTTTTTATTACTTCTGCTACCGGAGAAACAACTTTCACTTCCTGCTTTACAGGGCAGCCGTCATTGGTTATCGGACCAGCTTCGGTAGGGCATTTATCTTTTTCATCGTTTACGCCATCACCATCGGCATCGGGTGTCATGCAGCCTTCGTACCTGGCCAATCCGGGTTGGTTGGGGCATTTATCTTCATCATCGTTAATGCCATCCCTATCGGTATCGGTAGCCGGGCAGCCCAGGTATTTTGCAAGGCCGGAAACAGTGGGACATTTATCATTTTCATCTGCCACACCATCACCATCAGTATCCTTGGGCGTATCCACCACTACAACGGGCGGCACTATTACCGGTGGAACAACCGGTAAGGGCTTAACCTCATTTACTATTTTTTTTTTGGCGACAACGTAGTGCCAAAACCAATAGAATATGTAAAGTGGTAATTAGCCTCTTGTGTTACTGGCAAACGGTATTGAAAGTTCGTTAGAAAGTAAGTGTCTTCCATTACCCGTACCTGAATACCTGCACCTACAGGGATATAACCACCCCAAACAGTAGCGTATTTAGAAATACCAACACCTGCAGATAGATAAGGTACTACAATATGCTTATCGGTAAGCAACTTAATATTGGCTATGGCATCAGTTTCCATTAACAATGCATCTCTGTTGTAAGATGGTTTGTCACGAAAAGGGTATTTAACAAACGTACCGTTTATTGAAGCCATCAGGTCTACATGGTCGCAAAGACCTTTAAGGTAACTTACCCCAAAACCTAGGCCCATATCTGTTACTTTGCTCCACCTTTTTTCTGTTAAAACAGTACTTAAAGAAGAAGAACGAATTGCTTGTGCTGTTTTAAAATCAAAAGTTGTAAGGTTTACAATCAGAGTAGGCCTCTTTTTATAGTCACTATTTTGGGCATTGGCGGCTAAC
Organism: Chitinophagaceae bacterium; assembly: GCA_043755055.1. Taxonomy (GTDB): domain Bacteria; phylum Bacteroidota; class Bacteroidia; order Chitinophagales; family Chitinophagaceae; genus JAZKFT01. The sequence goes on from JAYUTQ010000089.1 coordinate 3,764, forward strand.
AGGCCAATGGCCATTAATGAACATAAAAATTTCTTCATAATGTTGTTTTTTAATTTGGTGACAAATGTACGCTTGGGGTTGAAATTTGGATAATTTATTTGAAGACCTTTTTTCATAAAGACAATTTGTAAAGGTTTATGGCTGCTTATTACCCAATTTCTCTACGCTTACTTTACTAAGACCACTGCCTATAATGCCTATTTGTTTGGCTGCAGCCCGTGAAAGATCTACAATCCGTTTCATTCTTGGGCTCATTCTATCGTTTACTTTTACTACTACACTTTTACCATTTTTTACGTTGGTAACCCTTAGCCACGTGCCCATTTTATATTGGTTACTGGCACAGGTTAATTTTTTTTGGCTGAAAATTTCGCCACTTGCTGTTTTGCGACCATTAAAATTGTCGCTATACCAGCTAGCTATACCGGTGTTTTGCGTTACAGGTGTTTTTACCGGCTGTGCCAAACTCAAAAAGCAAATCATTAAGAAAAAAAATTAACCTGTGCCAGTAACCAATATAAAATGGGCACGTGGCTAAGGGTTACCAACGTAAAAAATGGTAAAAGTGTAGTAGTAAAA
>JAYUTQ010000090.1:0-4341 GCA_043755055.1 Chitinophagaceae bacterium
ATTTAGGAGGGCTTTTTATTTCCACTTTAAAGCGCCCTTTTTGTGTGCGTATAAAAAACCCATAAACAGTATAAAAAAGAAAATCAGAATTTCTGCAAACGCTACAAAGCCTAGCTTTTTTACCACTACAGCCCAGGGAAAAAGAAATATCAGTTCCACATCGAAAATGAGAAAGATGAGTGCAAATAAATAGTAGCCAACATTAAATTGAATCCAACTTGGGCCCTTAGTAGGAATGCCACATTCGTAGGGTTCTCCCTTTTGCTTGTTGCGGCTGCCTTTTACCAGAATTTTAGAAACGAGAATGGCGATGCCCGAAAAGGAAATAGCGCCAATTATTAAAGCAATGAGTGAACCAGGACCCATATACAATCGTTTTGACGAATATAGGAATTGTAACTACAAAAAAATGGCTTCGCATTTATTGATTTCCTCAATTGGTATAAAAGATGTTAATAAAGCCACCAAATAAATTTGTAATAGCCGCAGTGGCACAGGCATTGATTTATTTACCCGACTTTTACAACTATAAATTTGATGCTGAAACCGATGTTATTTAAAATTGTCGCAGCATATTATAATCAATCATTAAAAAAAATGAAAAAGATTTCTTTATTGCTTTTACTGTTTTGCGTGGCTGGTATACACGCATTTGCTCAGGATGAAACAGATAGTACCACTAAAAAAGGCTTTGACAAAAGCAGGATTTTTATTGGTGGTAATTTTGGACTCAATTTTGGAACTTTAACCCAAATCATTGTTTCGCCACAGGTTGGGTATCGGTTTAGCCCATTTTTTGCTGCCGGGGCAGGTATTAATTTACAATATGTAAGTCAAAAGTTTTTTGATCAACAGGGGAATGATTTTTTTAAACAATCTCAAACTGTGTATGGCTTAAACCTTTTTGCCAGAGCCTACCCTATCCGGCAGGCCTTTATTCAATTACAGCCGGAATATAATTTTAGTAATGGCAAGTTTAAATATTACAATAGCAATATACCCGACGAAAAATTTAGCGTAAGTGCTCCAAGCCTTATTGTAGGCGCCGGCATTGGATTAAACGGCGGATATATGGCACTGAATTACGATATACTACAAAACCCGAATGCACCCTACGGAAGGGGCGTATTTGTAAGTGCCGGTTTTGGTTTTTAGTTTTTGCCATATAGTATTTTAATAGAAACTCCATTTCTTAAAGAAATGGAGTTTCTTTATTTAGGACAAACAGCAAACCACTATCAGTTACCTTTACCGCCATGGAAACGAAAAAGAACATACGCCACCTGAGCCTTGACGAGGTAAAGGAATATTTTGAATCGATAGGCGAAAAGAAGTTCAGGATGCGGCAAACCTGGGAATGGCTTTGGCAAAAACATGCACACAGCTTTGAAGATATGAGCAACCTGAGCAAAGAGCTCCGTGCCAGGCTAGAGCAGGATTTTAGCTTGCCTGCACTTACTCTTAATACCACTCAAACAAGCGACGACGGCACCATTAAGAGCCGCTTTAAAACTGTAGATGGCCACTACATAGAAGGCGTGCTGATACCAACAGAAAAAAGGCAAACGGTATGTGTAAGCAGTCAGGTGGGGTGTTCGCTAAGCTGTAAATTTTGTGCCACCGGCACTATGGATCGCAAACGCAACCTCGATTTTGATGAAATAGTGGATCAGGTAACGATGGTAAACGGCCAATGCGAAAAAATGTATGGTAAAAAACTTACCAACATTGTTTTTATGGGCATGGGAGAACCGCTGCTGAACTACAAAAATGTATTAAAAGCTGTAGAGCGTATCAGCAGTACCGATGGACTTGCCATGAGCCCAAGCCGGATTACGGTGAGTACTGCCGGCATAGCCAAAATGATAAAACAACTTGGCGACGATGGCGTAAAATTCAAGCTGGCATTGAGTTTACATGCTGCTACCGACAAAAAGCGGAATGAAATAATGCCCATTAACGAAACCAACAATATAGCTGCATTAGTAGAAGCATTAAACTATTACTACCAAAAAACCGACAACGAAATCACCTTCGAATACATACTGTTTAAAAACTTTAACGATAGCCTAAGGGATGCCGACGACCTGATAAAGCTTTGCCGACAAGTACCGGTAGATTTGGTAAATATTATAGAATACAACCAGATAGACGGTGCCAGATTTAGCAAACCCGACGAAGACACCACTTATGCCTTTATGAATTACCTTGGTAAAAACAGGGTTAACGCAAGGCTCCGCCGCAGCCGTGGAAAAGATATAGATGCAGCCTGCGGGCAATTGGCCAATAAGGGCAGGTGATTTTAGTCATTGGTCAAAAGGTCATTGGTCAATAATTGTTTTGAATGGATTGCCACGATTTAGGTCGTGGCTTTTTTGTGTTTCTAGGCAAACAAGCAACTTTTTATTGAAGTTTGGTAAAGCCCCTCCTCTGGAGGGGTTTGGGGAGGCTTTGTTAATAAAGGTTAGGTGTTTAAACCCAGGTTATAAGCCTGCGTCTGTAACGGTGTACAAAAAAATAAAAACCTTTAAAATTTAAACAGGATGAAAAAAATAGTAACGAGTTTGGTAGTAATGGCATTTATAATTACAGCTGCAATTGCACAGCCAACTATTAAAGATCAGGCCGATAAAAAGAAGCATGGCAAAAAGCACCACAAAAAGAGCATGGCCTTTGAGCAATTGAATTTAACCGAAGACCAAAAGGCCCAGATAAAAGCCAACAGGGCCGATTTTCAAAAGCAAATGAAAGCACTAAGCAGCAACGAAAACCAAACCGTAAAGCAACTACGTGACCAACGTGCAGCACTTGCAAAAGCACAAAAAGCCAAGATGGAAAATATTTTGACCACAGACCAAAAAAGCAAATTGGCCGATATGAAAACAAAAGCCGTTGCCAAACATGAGGAACGCTCTGTACAACATTTAGACAAAATGAAGCAGGAACTGAACCTGTCCGACAATCAGGTAGCTGCCATCAGAAAAAATCAGGAAACAACAAAGAGCAAACTGATAGCTTTAAAAGAAAATGACCAAATAGATAGAGCAGCAAAAAGAGAGCAACTAAAAGCCTTGAAAAACGAAATGAAGCAAAATATGGCCAATGTGCTTACTAAAGAACAACAGCAAAAACTGGAAAGCCACAAAGGCGACATGAAACATAAAATGATGAAACCGAAGGACAAGATGATGGAGCGGAAGGAGGCGAAGTAGTTGTGGTGAATGATGGTTATGTGAGTATAGTTTACTTGTCATCTAAATAAATGGCAAGGTTTTTTTATTTCCCCCACAAAAAAAGCCAACCTAAATTCAGGTTGGCTTTTACTATTCATCAAAAAAAAACAATTAACGGAGGAACAATATTTCTCTGTACTTGGGTAGCAGCCAGTATTGGTCGTCTACCAAAAGTTCCAGTTTATCTACGTTGTAGCGGATGGCATCAAAAAATGGTTCTTTTACCTGTGTGCAATAAGCAATAGCCTTGGTGCGGGTATCGGTAATGGCATTTACAATTTTACGGGCCTGAATCATTTTTTCTACATTGTCTGCGGCAATGCTGATGTGCTCACTAATCTTGGTTAAGATTTGTAACTGATTTGCATAAGCACTTTCTGGTAATCCAACTTCTTTAAGACCCTGAATATTTTTAATCAGAATATTCTGGTATTTAATTGCCGATGGCAAAATGTGACTGGTGCAGATTTCACCCATAATACGGGCTTCTATCTGTACTTTTTTAATGTACTCTTCCAGCATTATTTCATGGCGGGCTTCCAGTTCGCTATGGCTATAAATACCCATCGATTCAAACAGGTGCTTGCTCTTATCGGTAACGTAAGCATCCAATGCCAGCGGTGTTGTTGGGATGTTCGGCAATCCACGGCGGGCCGCTTCATGGTGCCATTCCTGGCTATAACCATCACCTTCAAACAATACTTTTTCGCTGTCTACAATCGCCTTTTGGATGGTAAGCATTACGGCCAGTTCCTTCTTCTCTCCTTTTTCAATTAACGCATCTACATCTTTCTTAAACTGAGCAAGTGTAGCGGCCATAATGGTGTTTAGCACCGTCATTGGCGTAGCACAATTGGCGGTAGAACCTACGGCACGGAACTCAAATTTATTACCGGTAAATGCAAATGGAGAAGTACGGTTACGATCGGTATTATCCAGCAATAACTCAGGGATATTTTTATGGATATCCAGTTTCAGCAAAATTTCATCCTGCTCGGTAAAGTTATCGCCTACACGGTTTTTTACTTCCGTCAATACATCAAATAAATATTTACCAATAAAGATGGAAATGATGGCCGGAGGGGCTTCATTGGCACCCAAACGGTGA
>JAYUTQ010000091.1:0-1974 GCA_043755055.1 Chitinophagaceae bacterium
ATACAGCTATGGCTTTACCGATGCCGCTGCCGCCGCCGGTTATTACGGCTATTTTATTGTCGAGTCTAAACATCGGTTGAAAATTAATTTGATGTGCGTAATTGTTATCTTAATTCAAGGCTCCATAAAGTGTTTTATTGCTGGCTGTAGGCCAGCCCTGTTTGTAGAACATCAGTGTTGGAGGTAATTTTTGGGCGTAGCCCAAACCTGTAAATGTAAACATCGAATTTCACAGGGCTGGCCTACAGCCAGCAAATACAACCAAATAATTGTTTTCTACAAACAGGTGTGGGCTATGCCCAAAAATAAATAACTAATATTACTTACTTGATTAAGCGTTTCAAAAATAAGCAGCCAGAATGGGTATGGGTAATAAAAATTGCCGTGATAAAATTTATCCCGGCAATTTCATTCTGTGATGTATAATTACTAATCCAAGGCTTCAGCCTTGGGGCTGAGTCGTATCAATATTTATTCATTCACCATGGCTATACCCAAGGCTGAAGCCTTGGGTTAGGAAATTAACTTGTTGATAAGTAGAAGCATTTACACTTGATTTAATTTGTTTAAGCTTACAGCCTAAATAAACCTGTTTACAATATTTTCAAAATACTCCTGCTTGCCGCTGATGGTAGCTGGTTCGCCATTAGCAATGGCATATTCACGAAGGTCTTCGAGGGTCAGGTTACCTTCTTCATAAGCTTTGCCTTGTCCTGCATCAAAACTGGCGTAACGGTCGGTACGTATTTTTTTGTAATCGCTTTTTTGTAAGATGTCATCGGCAATAATTAAAGCCCTTGCAAACGTGTCCATACCACCAATATGTGCATAAAACAAATCAGCAGGATCGGTACTATTACGACGAATTTTAGCATCGAAATTGATACCACCGCCTTGCAATCCACCGCCTTCTAAAACTATCAGCATAGCCTCGGCCAATTCATTAATATTATTCGGAAACTGATCGGTATCCCAACCGTTTTGATAATCGCCACGGTTAGCATCCATACTGCCCAACATGCCATTATCCACAGCTACCTGCAATTCATGCTGAAACGTATGTCCTGCAAGGGTTGCATGATTCACTTCAAGGTTTAGTTTAAAGTCGTTCAGCAAATCAAACTTGCGTAAAAAACCAATTACTGTTTCGCTATCATAATCGTATTGGTGCTTACTTGGTTCGCAAGGTTTTGGCTCTATAAAAAAGGTTCCTGTAAATCCGTTTTTACGGGCATAATCTTTTGCCGTATGTAAAAATTTGGCCAGGTGTTCCTGCTCTCTTTTCATGTTGGTATTCAGCAGGCTCATGTAGCCTTCACGGCCGCCCCAAAAAACATAGTTTTCGCCACCCAACGCAATGGTAGCATCCAAAGCTGCTTTTACCTGTGCACCACCATGTGCCAACACATGAAAATCGGGATTGGTAGAAGCGCCATTCATATACCTGCGGTGGCTAAAAAGGTTAGCTGTGCCCCACAATAATTTTACACCGCTTGCATCCTGCTTTTGTTTGGCATAGGCAGTTAATGCCTGTAAACGCCTTTCGTTTTCGGCAATATCATTGGTATAATCCACCACATCCACATCGTGAAAGCAATAGAAAGGCAGGTTCATTTTAGTAATAAACTCAAAGGCTGCGTCCATTTTATCTTTGGCTCTTTCCACAGCATCTTGTTTTGCATCCCATGGGTGTAGGTGGGTGGCTTCGCCAAAAGGATCGGCGCCATTGCCCACAAACGAATGCCAGTAGGCACAGGCAAAACGGAGATACTCCTTCATTGTTTTTCCGGCCACCATACGGTTTTCATTGTACCAGCGAAACGCCATTGGGTTATCGCTGCCCACACCTTCGAATTTTACTTCGCCGATGCCTTTAAAAAATTCTGTTGCTACTAATACTACTGACATGGTTATTTGTTTTTATCCATCATTTTTAGGGATGGGTTATTAAAAAATGAAAGGTTTGCTTATTAA
>JAYUTQ010000092.1:0-1973 GCA_043755055.1 Chitinophagaceae bacterium
GAATCAACTGCTTATCTCCTACCAAAAGAATATTCATGTTGTGTACATCAAGGTATTTTTTTGCAATCGTATTTATGTCTGTTGGGGTGATGGTATTTAAAATAGCCGTTTGCTTACTTACAAAATCTGCAGGCAGATTGTACTGTAAAATGCGGCCAATAAAACTGGCTTTTTGTATGCCTGTTTCATAATTCCTTGCATCGCTTTGGCCAATCGATTTCTTTAAAAATTGCAGTTCATCATTCTGTATGCCTTTAGCCGTATAGTTTTTAATTTCATTAATAACCTCGTACAAAGCACTATCTGTAGCCGAAGCCCTGATGCCGCTGCTAAAGGTAAAAGTGCCGGTGTACTTATCTCCTGCAAAAGAACTTCTTGCACCATAAGTCCAGCCTTTATCTTCACGAAGGTTCAGGTTTATGCGACTGTTAAAAGCCCCGCCCAGAGCGTAATTGGTAAGTGTGGCTTTGTAAAATTCGCCGGTGGCATCGTAAGTAAGGCCTGTAACTTTTCCTATCCTGAATTCGGTTTGTGCTGCATTTGGCACGTTTACCACATATATTTTTGTGGCTGTAATTGCCGGTGCTTTAGGTGGCGTCTGAACGGTGAAAGATTTTACCGGCAGGCTATTCAAAAAGCCCAGTTTGGCAATTACTTCCTGTTGCTTAATATCACCTACCACCACTACCCGGCCATCCTGCGAACCAATGTAGTTATCGTAATAAAACTGCATGTGATCGAAACTTATATTCTTCAAAGTTTCGGTGGTGCCATTATCTGGTATGGCCAGTATATTGTTTTCGCCGTAAGAGAGTCTTGCATACACTTCGGAAGCGATGGTTGCAGGCTGGCTTTTGCTATTTTTCAAACGTTGGTCAAGCTGCCGTTTAATTCTATCAAAAGCTTCGTTTGTAAACTTTGGGTTCATCATCCGTTCCCTTAGCAACACAAGCGTTTTATCAAGATTCGATTTTAAAGATTGTACTGTAAAAACAATTGCATCGTCGCTGCTGCTAATGCCTACCGAACTACCCAATTTTTCCATTTCTGCCGACATCTGCTCACTTGTGTAATTCTTCGTATCCTCATTCATCATTGCAGTAAACATGTTTACCCAGCCTGCTTTCGAAAGGTTTTCAGATTCCAAAAAACGGCCGCCTTTTAACGAAATGCTGATGGTTACAGATGGGGTTTCGCTGTTTTCGGTGCCAATAACTTTAATACCATTCGCTAAATCCTGCTTCCAGAAAACAGGCACTTTTACTACAGGATTGGCACCCACGATTGGTACTTTCTTTCTGTCAAAATTGTCTTTTGCTTTATTGTATTTTAATCCGCCATAACCATAATCCGGTGCTTTGTAAGCACTCTGATCAATGGAATAATTATCTTCTGCAGCTTTTAAATTTTCCTGGCCATTGGTTACTACGCTTACTATTACATGAGGCTTATCTTTAATGTATTTTTCATAAGCCTCCATTACAGCTTCTTTGGTAACACTGCGGTACATTTCTAGCACTTTGCCAATCATATTCGGGTTACCAGTGTATGTTTGAAAAGCTGCCAGTTGCGACACCTTGCCAGATACACTTGCAAGCCCGTTAATGCTGCGGCTTTCATTGCCGCTTTTAAACTTTTCAATGTCTTCGTCGGTTACGCCACGTTTTTCAAAAGCCAGTAACGCTTCTTTAAGCAACTCCTCCATATCGGCAAGCGATTTGCCGGGGTATGGCGTAATAGACAATGCAAATTCGCCGGCCAGTTCACTAAGGCTGCTGCTGGCACTAGCCTGCAATGCTTTCTGGTCTTTTATTAAAGTTTGGTATAATACAGAAGAGCGGTTTCCGCCGCCTCCACCACCTCTTCCACCGCCGCCGCCTCCGCCCATCACTTATGCAAGAACGCCACAGCTAAGAATGGTGTACCCAACCGTAGCCGATTACCATCCTGATATGGCCGCATTGTCTTGCCTT
>JAYUTQ010000093.1:0-4328 GCA_043755055.1 Chitinophagaceae bacterium
AAAAGAAGAACACAACATTGGCAGTAAAACCAAATATTTTTCACCCGACATTTTTGCCGAAGGCAAAAAAATAATAGCCGTAGAAGCCAATCCCGCAAGCACTTGTATGCTGCACTTGATGGATATGTACGGAGCCATTCTGCAAAAATTCACTGCCGACTCTTCGCTGTTTTATTCGCATCCAAAATTTTCGAAAGACGGGAATGCTGTATTTGTAGCAGCAAGAAAACAAAATGGCGAAATGGGTTTGCTGGAGTGGCGAATTAGCGATAACAAACATCGCTGGTTATTGGCTCCGGATAACCGGATTATTGGCTTTCCGGTAGTGGTAAACGATACGGTTTATTTCTCCATGTCGGCTGGTGGAAGCGATGGTTTATATAGCATGGTGTTGCCCGATGGTAAAGTAAGTTTACAAGCCACCTCTCCTACCGGCATCTACCAGGGTTTTGCCATGGATGGCAAATTGATAGGCTCAACATTTACTACTAATGGTTACAGGCTTGCAGCTTTTGATATTGCAAATAATGGCAAAGGAAAAACATTTATTGGCAACGAAACATTGAAGCCCATGTATGTGAGCAAAACCATTTCAGGCAAAGAGAATCTGAGTGATATAGCCACCAATAATTTCCCGGTTTCGAAATATAGTAAGGGTTTTGGCCTGCTGAATTTCCATAGCTGGCAGCCCGAAGTAGATGCCACCAACTACACTTTTGCCATCCTGGGAAATAATGTGCTCAATACTTTAGAAAGCCGCCTCAGTTACACCTATAACACTAACGAACAAAGCCATAAAGCCGGTTATCAGGCAATGTACGGCGGTTGGTTTTTACAACCATTTATTGATATCAATCAAACATGGGGAAGAACTGCTGCATTGAATAGAGATACCAGCGTTTTTTACAACGAAACCGAAGCTGGCTTTGGCTTACGACTGCCACTCAATTTTTCTCAAGGTAAACAATACCGCTTTCTAACCCTTTCTACTTCGCTCCATACACAACGGGTTAGGTGGACCGGACTTGGCAAACAATTGCTGAATGATGTAGATTTTAATTATGCCAATGCAAGGCTTAGTTACAGTTCGCAAATACAGAAAGCGGTTCAACAAATCTATCCACGTTTTGCCCAAACCTTAGTTGTAGATTATAAGGGCATCATAAATAAATACACTGCCAATCAGTTGCTTTTAAACGGCACCTTCTACCTGCCCGGTATTACGGCCACACACAGCCTTGTGTTAACCGCCGCATATCAGGGCAGGGACACGATGAATCAATATACATTCAGCAATTCATTCCCCTTTTCAAGGGGCTATAGAGTCATAAATTTTCCTAAACAATGGAAGATTGGTGCCAACTATCATTTCCCGTTGTGGTATCCCGATTGGGGCTTTGCCAATATTGCCTATTTGCAGCGGGTTAGGCTCAATATTTTTTACGATTACACCGTTGGTAAAAGTCTACGCACAGGCATCACTTATCCATTTGCCACCACCGGTGCCGAAATGTATTTCGATAGTAAAGTATGGAATCAGTTGCCCATAACAATCGGCGTACGATACAGCCGCTTATTGAATAACGAATTCAGAGGAATAACACAGCCCAACCAATGGGAAATTGTGCTGCCGGTTAATTTGTATTAAAGAAATCATTTACACCAACTCTATAACCGTTACCTCGGGCATTATTCCTACCCTGCCGGGATAACCGATAAAACCAAAGCCGGGATTGACATATAACTTTTGATTGCCATCTTCATAAAGGCCAGACCATTGTTTGTATACAAACTGAACCGGGCTCCATTTAAACCATGGTAATTCCACACCAAACTGCATACCATGTGTATGGCCGCTCAGCATCAGGTCCACATCCTGAAATTTAGATTTTACTTCCTTATCCCAATGGCTTGGGTCGTGGCTCATTAGTATTTTAAATGGATGTTCGTGGCTGCCGGTATGGGCTTTGGCCATATCGCCATAGCTGTGGAAACGAATTTTACCACTGATATTCTGCACCCCAATCAAAGCTATTTTTTCGCCATCTTTTTCTATGGAAACATGTTCATCTAACAATAAACGCCAGCCCATTTTTAAATGTACATTTTTGAGCTCATCCAGGTTTTGTTGTTGTAATGGCGTTAGCAATCTTGTTCCTGCTGCGGCTTCTTTTTGCTTGTGTGCTGCATCTCTGTCGGGCCATGGCACATAATCGGCATAGTCGTGGTTGCCCAGCGTACTAAAAACGCCAAGCGGCGCTTTTAACTGGTTAAACACATCTACATAATCTTTCATCTCTGTGGCCCTGTCGTTTACAAGGTCGCCGGTAAAAAGTATCATATCGGCACCTTGTTTATTAATTAAATCCACGCCAAGCTGCACCGATTTTTTATCCATAAAACTACCGCTATGGATATCGCTGATATGGATAATTTTTAAACCTTTAAAAGCAGCCGGAAGGTTATCAAAAGCCATTTGCACTTTTTTAATCTGGTAATTGTATTGGTTGCGGAAGCCGTAAAGCAGTGTTCCAAAAAGGGTACTGCCAATACCCAAACCCATCCAGCTTAAAAATGTGCTGCGGTTAATGCCATTTTCCACAGCTGTTTCTATTGTATTGTTTTTTGAAGAAAATTTGGTGATGATCCACTGGATTATCCTGCGGATATCATCTATTAAAAAGAAAAAAACAGCAACCACTTTGGCCATAAACAAGCCAATAATAATGGCGAAAATATAAGTACGTACCGGCCGCTGCCACGACTCGTAGTTTATATATGGTAACAACGCTATAAACACAACTGATAAAGCAGAAACAACCCAATAGACTGTAAAAACAATTGTTTTCGCCTTTGGCGAAAGATTATACGAAACCGTTTTAATAGCCATAAAAACGTACCAATCAATAAGCAACATTATGGCTACAAATATTAGAGACCCCGAAGCACTACGCATGAAATTGTATTTTAGAATATGTAAATGTCGGGGAAAAAATCAGTTGGCAGTTAAGCCGTTAACAGTTGGCTACTTGTATTATGTCATCTTATTGAAAGAGGTGTTATTTTTACCCATTATAAAGCAATTAGTAACAAACTGCTACGGGTTTATTTCTTTATAAAATCAAAACAAAAAATTATTGTTAAGATTTTCCCTATTAATACAAACCAAAAAACAACTCCAATGACATTTACTTATTACGGGCATTCCAGCTTTCTTGTGGAAACCAATGGATTCAAGCTTTTATTCGACCCGTTTATTACGCCAAACGAAATGGCAGCAGGTATAAATATTGAAACGATTGATGCCGATTTTATTCTGCTATCTCATGGCCATAGCGACCATGTGGCGGATGCAGTAAGCATTGCCAAACGAACCGGAGCCAAGGTAATTTGCAGTTGGGAAGTAATGGCATGGCTCGATAAAAATGGCATCGATAATGTGCATCCAATGAATACAGGCGGCTCTTTTGCATTTGATTTTGGCAAAGTAAAATGCACAGTAGCCCAGCATAGCAGCAGTATGCCCGATGGCAGTTATGGCGGAAACCCCTTAGGCTTCATCATCTATACTAATGAAAAAACATTTTACTTCAGCGGCGATACCGCCCTTACACTCGACATGCAACTGATTCCACTTTGGGCTACGCTTGATTTTGCTGTATTACCAATCGGCGACAATTTTACTATGGGTTATGAGGATGCCGCCATAGCAGCAGGGTTTGTAAAGGCTACAAAAGTACTAGGTGTGCATTACGACACTTTTGGGTGGATAAAGATTGACCACAATGCAGCTACAAAAGCTTTCGCAGATAAAGGAATTGAATTACTATTGCCATCCGTTGGCGAAACCATCGGTTTCTGACGAAAAATATCAGTAAGTACATTTTAATCAATGCTATTTATTTAATTTTTTGCAAAGACGGCAAAGTAGCAAAGCCTCAGGGCGGTTTTTTTGCGACGCTGCTCCCTTGCCGCTTTGCTAAAAATAATCTTGTTGGATAATTTTGTTAATGACATCGCATTTTTATATAAAAAGATTTTCCAGGGCATGAGTAAAATAATAGGAATAGCAAATCAAAAAGGCGGTGTGGGTAAAACCACCACTGCCATAAACCTGGCGGCAAGCCTGGCCGTATTGGAATACAACACGTTGCTGGTAGATGCCGATCCACAGGCCAATAGTACGACAGGTACAGGGTTTGATCTGCACAATGTTACCAAAAGCCTGTACGATTGTATGGTGAACCAAACACCGGCTTCGGAGGTGATTTTGAAATCAGAAATACCAAACCTGCATGTAATTCCATCGCATATAGATTTGGTGGGTG
>JAYUTQ010000094.1:0-4328 GCA_043755055.1 Chitinophagaceae bacterium
CCGCCAACCGGCGACTTCTGATAAAAACTAAAATATTACCCCAGGACTTCACCCCTGGGAAACAATAAAAACTATGAACAAAAAATTAAAATGGTCACTCATTATTATAGGTGGATTAGCTGTAGCCTTTATTGTGCTAAAAAAAACCGGGGTTATTGGTAAAGAAGAATTAACCAAAGTGGCCATAGAAAAAACCGCTAAACGCACCATCATCGAAACAGTAAATGCCAGTGGCAAAATTTACCCCGAGATAGAAGTAAAAGTAAGCCCGGACATCAGCGGAGAAATTACCGAGCTAACTGTACTGGAAGGTGACAGTGTAAAAAAAGGGCAGGTCTTGGCCCGCATCTATGCCGACATTTATGCCATTCAACAACAGCAGGCGGCAGCACAAGTTAATCAGCAACAGTTTCAGGTGGCCAATAGTCAGGCGCAGCTTGCAGGTTTGCAGGCAACCCTAAACCAGGCCGAGGTAAACCTTAATCGGCAAAAACAATTACTAGGCGATAAAGTAATTAGCAAAAGCGAATACGAACAGGCTGAAGTGGCATTTAATACCGCTAAAGCTAATCTGAATGCGGCTGGCAAAGGCGTTAATGCTACACAGGCCGGCGTACAAAGTGCCCGGGCCAATTTACAAAGAGCCAGTAAAGATGTAAGCCGTGCCACCATTACCGCTCCCATGGATGGTGTGGTAAGTTTGCTCAATGTAAAAAAAGGCGAACGTGTGGTAGGTACCGCACAAATGGCCGGTACCGAAATGATGCGGATTGCCGATTTTAAAAGCATAGAAATACGCGTAGATGTACCGGAAAACGACATCCCCAAAGTGCATATTGGCGACAGTGCCATCGTAATTGTGGATGCTTATATTGGTAAAAAATTTAAAGGATTGGTGTACCAGATTGCCAGCAGCCAAAACGGTGCGGTATCTGCTAATGTGGTAAACTCGGCAAACGATGTTACCAACTACAAAGTGTTTATCCGCCTGATACCGGAATCTTATAAAGATCTGATAGACCCTGCACGGCCAAAGAGTTTTCCTTTTAGGCCGGGTATGACGGCAAGTGCCGACATACAAACTAAAACCATTGCAGATGCTTTAGCCGTGCCCATCAATGCTGTTACCACCCGTGATAAAAACGACGAGAATAAAAATGCAAAAGATAAAAAAGGAGAAACCAAAACAGAAGATGCTGCACCTATGAGTAATGATGAAGATGATATTAGAGACGTTGTAGTTTTTGTGTACAACCCAACCGATTTTACAGTAAAAAAGGTGAAGGTTAAAACAGGCATACAAGACACAAAGTATATTCAAATAACAGAAGGCCTAAAGGGTGGCGAAGAAGTGGTAAGCGAACCTTACAATGTTATTTACAAAATACTAAAAGATGCCATGAAGGTAAAAGTGGTAGATAAAGAGAAGCTTTTTGAGGTGAAGAAATAGTTTTTGCCACAAAGGACAAAGGCAGAAAGATGCACTAAGATTTTTATTTTATTCAAAAGAATAAAGTAGTGAGTTGTATAATAGCTAATTATGAATAATATTTATAACAGCTTGCCACAAGAAACTGAAGCAATCGGTAAAGCAATTGTGAATGCAGCGTACTTGGTTCATAAAGAACTTGGCCCAGGGCTTTTAGAGAAGGTGTACGAAGTGTGTTTAACACATGAAATCAGAAAAGCCGGCTATGAAGTTTTGAGGCAGGTTTATTTACCAATCGTATATAATGGTATAACCTTTGAAGAAGGATTAAAGCTTGACCTGTTGGTAGAGAACTCTGTTATTGTAGAGACAAAAGCATTGGACATTGTAAATCCCGTTTGGCAGGCACAAGTATTAAGCCATTTAAAACTTACAGAATTAAGACTTGGCTATGTTATAAATTTCAATGTTGCCTTAATAAAAGATGGGATAAAAAGAGTCATTCTTTAACCCTTTCTTTTTCAAAAAAATACTTACTTCACCTTTGTGCTCCTTTGTCTCTTTGTTCTTAGTGGCAAAAAAAATCGCATCATAATGAAATTAAACTTCGGCATACTCGGCAGCGGTAGTTGGGCTACAGCTTTGGCAAAAATCCTTACCGATAATGGGCATACCATCCATTGGTGGGTGCGTAACGAGGAAAGCATTAAGGCCATAAAAAAAAGAAAACACAATCCACACTATTTAACTACCGCCAATTTCGATATAAAGCAACTGGAAATGAGCAGCAGCATTGCAGAAGTCATCCATCAATCCGATGCCCTTGTAGTGTGTATTCCATCAGCTTATTTGTTACCGGCACTAGTTGATCTGCCCACCGATATTTTTAAAAATAAAAAAATCATTTCAGCTATCAAGGGCATTTTACCCAACAGCGAACACCAGTTATTGAACGAATTTCTGGAGCAAAGTTTCCATACAAAACCGGAAAATTATTTTACTGTAATGGGCCCATGCCATGCCGAAGAAGTGGCAGCAGAAAAATTATCATATCTCACTTTCTCAGGTGTAAATACTGATGCTACACAAGCTATTGCAGCCAATTTTAAAACCGATTATTTAAACACCGTTACCAACCACGACATCTGGGGTACACAATATGCCGCCGTGCTAAAAAACATTTACGCAGTAGGCGCCGGCATGGCACATGGCCTGGAGTATGGCGATAATTTTTTAAGTGTATACATAGCCAATGCAGCCGATGAAATGGTAGGCTTTTTAAAAAAAATAAACCAAGCCAAATCAAAGCCTGATAGTAAAGGCCACCTCCCTACCCTCAACTATGCCGCATCGGTATATCTTGGCGATTTGCTGGTAACCTGCTACTCCCTTTTTAGCCGCAACCGTACTTTTGGCAATATGATTGGCAAAGGCTACTCCGTAAAAGTGGCACAGCTTGAAATGAATATGGTGGCTGAAGGATACCCAGCCAGCAAAGGCTTGTATCAGATTAACCAATCTGTTGGTGCTGTGATGCCAATAACCCACACCATCTATAAAATTCTATGGGAAGGTTTAGATGCCAGAGAAGGCTTTAAAGAAATAGAGCATGTGCTGATATAAAATTCAAAACCTCGGGAAGATTACAAACCATCTTATTTCATTTTCATCTGGGCAAAATAAGGATGATCAGGGTTTACCACTAACTCCTGCCTTCTGGGATGTATTAAAATATCCATGTCCTCCATGGGTATTGCTCCGAGTAAAGGCTCGTTATCACCAGGTAATACCATCGCATCTATAGAACAACGTCTGTTTTTAAATTTAACTTCAATAGGCCCAACAACGTCGTACTCTTGTATGCTACCATCTGCCATTTGAGCTTTCCTCTTTTCCTTAACACTCAATTGCAATTGTTCCTGAATATTTTCATTAATGGCCATCATATAAGCACCGCTGTCTGCCAGCATATTCACAGTCATTTGCTTTATTTCTTCCTCCCCAATAAAATTTCGTTTCGCTAAAATTAAATCTTCACCATTAATCAAGGTAATATCTGCATACACTAAGCCCATAAAAATAATTTTTATAAAAGTAAGTGTTTAAAAAGGAGAAGTCAGAAGATGAAAGGTCAAATTGTAATTGACTTTTAAAATTTAGATTAATAACATCCTTAAAGGCTCTTTTAAAACTTCGGACAAGGCAAACTCCTTTCACCACTCGGCTTGTTAATATAGACGAGTGAAAACTCAAAACCACCTCTTGCCTGATTGGCGCTTTTCAAAGCCGATGTTGTTACATCATAGGTCATACCGACACGAAATTTACCAAACTCCAAACCTAAATAAGGTATAATAGCATCGCCTACACGCAGCCATGCTCCGGCATAAACAGTAGCAGGATTGTCTGCATAATCGGCGCCGAGGCTGTAACCCAAAGCCGCTCCCAGCACACCTTCGTGGGCATTGGCCTGGCTTTGGTATAAGGCACTGGTATGTAACATCATATTTTCTCCCATGGGGAAATAAACCCCACCATGAACGGTGTACCGTTGGTTCAGGTAAAACTGTCCGCCCCTGAAACTTTCTTTTGGTTTGGTAAGATGGTATAAGGATGCTCCAACATAAAAATTGGTATTGTTGGCCGTTGTGCCGCTATAATTAATTCCTGCGTTGAGATCGAAATAGCCAATATTCAACTGGTTATTCTGAAAAATTTCGTTCGTAATGCCGGTAAAACCATCGCTCCGTAATTGATCTTCGAATTTTAGGTTGGCAACATTTAAATTTTTAGCACAATACACTGCCTGAAAACCAACCGATAACCTATTATATCCTTCTTCGTCAAGGCCTTTGTGGTAAGCTATTGAAAGGCTTCCAAAATTATTTTTTAAAACACC
>JAYUTQ010000095.1:0-4324 GCA_043755055.1 Chitinophagaceae bacterium
GCCGGCTATATATACTACATCGTCTTCTGCATCTTCTTCCAGTTCTTCATCATCGCTAAAAGAAGCGGTTTTAAAGGCATAGTTGTTGGTTTGCTGCAGGTTAGCCGAAACAGTTTTTAATTGATTAGGTATTCTACTGGCAGTTTCAAATTCATTATCCGCACTACCGGTAATAATATTTCTTTGTGGATGATAGGCCTCTGTTTCTTCTGTATTGGTATTGGTAAATGATGCTATTGTATTTGTAGTGTTGGAATTTTGCTGATTGTTTACAGCGTATTCATTTTGGCGCATTACAGCTTTTTTATTTGTTGCTGCCTGTTTTTCAATACTGTTTTTTGTTGCAACCAAAGAAGCCATTTTATCACTTGCTTCTTCTGTAGTTATAGTGTTTTCAGTATCCGTTTCTTTTATTTTTTGCGGCGCAGTTTCGTTAGTATTTGCAGGTATTTTTATAGACTCATTTGTACCAGGCGCTACTGTTTTATTAACGGGTGCTTCTACTGTATTAGAAGCCATGCCGTTTGTTGGTTCCACATTTTTTGATGGCAACAAATACCAGCCAAAACCCAATAGCACAGCTGCTGCAGCGGCCCAGCGTATCCATCCGCCAATTCTTCTCTGCTCCTTTTCCCTGTACAAAAGCTGCTTGTTGGGGAACACAATTGTTTCTGCAGTAAGCTTTGTGCTTTGCAAGCTTTGCCATGCAGTTTGCAGCGAGGGATCTGAAGCTATTTTTTGTTCCAGTTCCAGCTTTTCTGCGGCCGGTAATTCATTATCAAGCAGGGCCATCATTTGTACATACACCGTTTCTGGTGCTTCTACATTCCAAAGGTTAGATTGTAAAATTTTCGCCTTCGGATAATGCACCACTTCAGGTACAAGCCTTGTTTGCTGTAAACTATGCCACTCTATCTGTAATGCTTTGCTGGCGGCTATTTTTTGTTCCAGTTCTAATTTTTCTGCGGCTGGTACTTCATTATCCAGCAATGCCATCATTTGTACATAAATGGTATCGGGTTCATCTACATTCCAGATGGTAGGTTTCAGTATTTTTTCCTTCGGAAAAGCCGGTGCGGCTTCTACCTCCAGTTTTGAATGTGATTGCAGTATGTCCCATTCCAGTTGCAGCGAAGCATTTGCTGCAATCTCTTTTTCCAATGCTGATTTGGATGCTGCATCCAGTTCATTATCCAGTAAATCCAAAAGTTGCAATTGTATGGATTCCGGCTCTTCCACATTCCAGATAAAAGGTTTTAATAATTTTTCTTTAGGGAAAATAGGCGGCACTTCTGCTTCCAGTCTGCATTCCATCATCAGGTCTAGTTCTTCTGCCAGGTCGGGGTGTTGTTGGGTAAATGCCAGCACCATTTCTTCCTGTGCCGGCGTTAGTTCGCCATCTGCCAGCAGCAAAAAGAATTCTTCGTAATTATGACGGGTGATGAGCATGAACTGATTTTTGATTTCTGATGTATGATTTCTGATTTGTTTCTATACGTGTTTGCTACTTGCTTTTCTCCACTACCCACTTACTTTTCCCTATTACCAACTTGCCACTACCCACTACCCACTCGCTACCTCAAACTACATTCTCAATCTTCACCAAATAGTTTCTCAATATCATCCTTGCCCGGTGCAGGTACACTTTTACCTGGCTGGCGTTAAGGCCAGTTATCTGTCCTATTTCTTCGTAGCTGTAGCCTTCGTAATCTTTTAGCAGTACCAGGTTTCTTTGTATTTCGGTTAATGTAGCCAATGCTTCTTCCAGTTGTTTCCGCATGTATCGCTGAGGCTGCATTTCTATGCCGCCTGCCTGTTCGGGTATTTCTTCTTTATAGCTAATCCTTTTCACCTTTCGTATATGGTCTATCATTTGGTGGTAGGCTATGGTAAATAAATACGATTTAGCCTTTGTGCCATCCACATTTTCACGGTTTATCCAAAGCTTTTCAAAAGCCGTTTGTACCACATCCTGAGCATCCTCGGCATGTCGTATGTTTTTGAGGATGAACCGGTACACGTTGTCCGAGTATTGGTTTACACATTCGTTGTATTCACGGTCTGTCATGCAGTAGTTTGGTTAATCAGGGTTCTCGTTGTGTTTTGCAGGTATTGAAGGTAGTACGATGAGCGGCAAAAAAAGGTTACAGCCATAATAAATCTCTTGGGATAAACGAAAGATATGGCTGTATCAGTGGCATTTAAAATAGTCGAACGGCTCTTTGCAATCGCTGCATTGGTACAATGCCTTGCAGGCTGTACTGCCAAATTCGCTAATCAGTTTTGTGTTGGATGATTGGCACAAGGGGCACGGAACGCCATCTGCAGGAATATCGAAGGTTTTGTTGGGTGCGGCAATGCCATATTCCACCAGCTTCTTTTTGCCGGCTTCTGTCATCCAATCGCTTGTCCATGCAGGAGATAGGATGGTAGTAATTTTTATGTTGGTAAAACCATGTTCCAGCATCGCCATGCGGATATTCATGTTAATCATATCCATAGCCGGGCAGCCGCTGTATGTTGGGGTAATAATGATTTCAATCTCCCCATTATCGCCTCCGGTGGGGGAAGCTTTAAAAACTACATCTCTAACAATACCCAAATCTAAAATGGACAATACCGGCACTTCCGGATCGCAAACCGTTTCGAGAATTTGCCAAATAGCCTCAGCCTCCCCCAACCCCTCCAAAGGAGCCTCCCCAAACCCCTCCAGTGGAGGGGCTTTAGAACCCGCTGTTGTATCAACTTGGTCTGAATTTTTTAAGGTTGGCAGTTCTTTCATTGAAAATTTAACCATGATTGAGTGACTAATTCATTGGATTCCGCTCCTAATCTTCAGGGCCTCACCCCAACCCCTCTCCTCTCGGAGAGGGGCAAAACCCTTTCCCAGATTAGGTTTCATTAAAATATTCAAGGGTTGGTACTACGGTACTGCATCAAAATTTTAATCTAAAACTTCGGACTCCATGCAAGTCCCCCACCGGGGGATTTAGGGGGCTTTCTACCATTTCGCATTCGGGTATGCCCTTTGTAAAAATTGCATTTCGGCCAAAATATAACCCAGGTGTTCGGTATGCTTTCCTTCCATGCCGCCGCTTTGCATCCATACATTTTCCGGTAGGGGGAGGTTGGCTTCGGCGAATACTTCCGAAATTTTTGTTTGCCAGTTTGCATTCAGCAAATGGTAATTGATAAAATCCATGTCATAAGATGGCGGGTTTAATAGTTCTCCCGTAAAAGCCCATATTTCTTCAATGGCTTGCAGCATCCGCTGATGGCTTTCATCAGTACCGTCGCCCAAACGGATAACCCATTCGCTGCTCCATCGCAGGTGGTAAGTGGCTTCCTTCAAACTCTTTTCTGCAATGGCACTTATTTGAGCATCAGCCGCCTGTACCAACTGCTGATACAGGTAATACTGGTAAGCCGAAAAGCAGCAGATTTTTAAAACAGACTGCCCCCAATCGCCATTGGGTAGTTCTGTAAGTAAATGATTTTTATAGTCGATGGCATCCCTTAAATAAGCAAGTGTGTCTTCGGTGGCCCCCTCTAAATCTCTTCCGGTGGGGGAGACTTCAAAAGCCTGTGCTGCTTTGGATTGGTTGATTTGTTCCGCAGCATATTGGTAAAAATTACGGGCTTGCCCAATGTAATCAAGGGCAATATTGCTAATGGCAATATCCTGTTCCAGCACGGGGCCATGGCCTGTCCATTCGCTTAAGCGGTGGCCCATTATCAGAGCGTTATCTGCCAGGTGAAGGGTGTAATTGATTTGTTGATTGGTAGCTTGATTAATGGGTATCTGAGGATTTATTGTTGCGTTCATTTTAATTTCTTTTTTCTAAAAAAACGGTTGTTCAATAATTGATTAATGGTTTTTCTCTTCCTACTAATAACCAATCAACTAATCAACCAATTAGCCAACCCACTACATATGCTTTACCTCATCTGGTAATTCATAAAAAGTAGGGTGCCTATAAGCTTTGTCGTTAGCCGGATCAAAAAATTCGCCGCCATCGACGGGGTTACTGGCATGGATATGTTTACTTTCTACAGCCCAAATGCTTACACCTTCCATACGGCGGGTGTACACATCCCGGGCATTTTCTATAGCCATGGCAGCGTCCACAGCATGTAAACTGCCCACATGTTTATGATCCAGCCCCTGCTTGCTGCGGATAAAAATTTCCCATAAAGGCCATTGTGTCTGTTCCATAAAAATGATGAGCTATAATTTGAAAAAATACAATTATTATTTTCAGTCATTGGGTCAATGGTCATTGAGCTATATGATATTGACTCAATTTAAAATTGGGTATTGACA
>JAYUTQ010000096.1:0-4322 GCA_043755055.1 Chitinophagaceae bacterium
AGCTTTTATAATAAAAAATCACCTGTTGGTTTTCATTATCAAAGCTTAGTTTATGAAGCCGGTTAGCTGTTATTTTATCAAACACACTAAGTAAAACTACAGCCCCCATACTGTAGGGATAACCCGCTTTTACCAGATGTGTATCAAATATCCAATCGATAAGGTAGGGTGTAAAAAATAAAGCAATGGTAAAAAGGCATTGTTTTAGGATGTATTTCAAAATGCTTTTTATGTCTTTACAAAATGTAATCATGGTTGATTTAGGGAAATAAGTTTAGGGTGAATTTCTGATGCCGGTCTGAAGCAATATTTAAAAGACTATCGACACTAAAATATGCGACATTTAATGTTTACCCAAATTTCATCTTATCAGATACCCATATTTTTACACGATGAGTATCAAAAAAATTCAACTATTTGCAGGCATCCTCCTCATTTTGGCTGCCATTGCAGAGTTGTTTTCGCTTCAATTCGAAAGCACTACCAAATCTCATAAAACCACCATGACTATTATGGCAAGTTCTATGACCATTCTTGGAATTTTGCTCATGATAAAAGGGATTAAAAAAGACGATACCAGCAAACCAGCATAAACCCAATACATTTTGATTTCCACCATTATTATTCTTTGTATCGCTGCATTTGCAGCCGGTTTTGTAGATGCCATAGTAGGCGGCGGCGGGCTGATACAGTTGCCTGTGGCCTTTATTATGTTGCCACAGTACCCGGTGCATACCGTTGTAGGTACCATGAAAATCCCTGCATTTACGGGTACTTTTTTTGCAGCCATTCAATACATACGCAGGGTGCGTATTAACTGGCAACTGATAGCCGCCTGTGCCGGCACTGCCTTTGTAGCTGCATGGACGGGCTCCTATGTACTAAGCCAGGTGAGTAGCAGTTTTATGAAGCCGGTTATCCTCTGCATTCTTGTGGTGGTGGCCATTTACACATTTACCAAAAAAGGTTTTGGCCAGCATACCGAAAAGGAACATTCAGTAAAAGAGTGGATGATCTATGGCATTTCAATTGGCCTTATTATTGGTTTTTACGATGGCTTTATTGGGCCGGGGGCCGGTAGTTTTTTGGTGTTGCTCTTTATCTCTGTTTTGGGCTTCGATTTTTTAAAAGCCAGTGCCCACGCCAAACTTGTAAACCTGAGTACCAATTTGGGTTCCATACTTTTTTTTGTAATAAAAGGCACCATCCTTTATAAAATTGCTATCCCCATGGCCATAGCCAACGGGCTTGGGGGCATAGCAGGTGCAAGATTTGCCATATTAAAAGGTAATAGTTTTGTCCGGATATTTTTCTTACTCGTAGTAACCGGAACCATCATCCGTTTTGCCTACGATATTTTTTTTAAACCCTAAACGCTGAACACTAAACACCAAAACAAAATTGCCTACTACAAAAAACGCAATACTAACCGGTTCCCTTTTTGCTACTGCGGCGGCCATTATCTGGTCGGGTAATTTTATTGTGGCCCGTGGCATAGCTAAAGAAATACCGCCATTTAGTTTGTCTTTTTACCGCTGGATTATTGGTACAATTATCATTTTTCCATTTGCTTTTTCCCAGTTAAAAAGGGAAATGGCTGTGGTAAAAAAGCATCTGCTATATATTTTTTGCACGGGCCTTACAGGCGTAGCGCTGTTTAATACCTGCCTCTATGTGGCTGGTCATTATAGCGAAGCGATTAATCTGGCTTTGCTTGGTACAGCCACATCGCCGGTAATATCTGTAGTGCTGGCAAGATTATTTTTAAAAGAAAGAATTACGCCATTACAAATTATTGGCCTGCTAGTGTGCATTTCGGGCATCTTGTTTCTATTGTCAAAAGGTAGTATTGAAACCTTATTATCATTCCGCTTTACGCTTGGCGACCGATGGATTTTACTAGCGGCTTTATCTTTTGCTGTGTACAATACTTTGGTGCGTAAAAAGCCTGTTGGTCTTTCGCCCATTCCATTTTTATTTGTGGTTTTTGCCGCAGGCACCTTGTTACTTACTCCATTTTTTTTGTACGAAAAAAGCCACTTGCCAGCCATACAATGGAACCCGCACCTGCTTTGGATTCTGTTGTATATCGGCCTTGGTGCATCAGTACTTTCGTTCCTTTTTTGGAACAAGGCTGTAGGCTATCTCGGTTCTGCACGTACATCTTTATTTGGCTACCTCATCCCCGTTTTTAGCAGCCTGGAAGCGGTATGGCTGTTAGGCGAAACCATTACCTGGATCCATTACACATGTGGAGCATTAGTTATTGGTGGATTGGTAATTGCCAATCTTGGAGCGTTTAGGAAAAAATAAATTTTTTGGTCAATTGTCAATGGGTCATTGGTCATTTAGTCATTGGGTTAATTGTTCACAATTTATCAGGTTATTGTTCAATAGCCATTAGGTCAGTGGTCAATAGATAATTAACCATCTTTATTTTACCCGTATTAATTTTTATGCTTGTTTATCATTCAGAAATTACTTTTTAAAATAACGACGGACAAACAAGCCATTGACTAATGACCTATTGACTAAATGACCATTGACCCATTGACCAATGACTAAATGACCATTGACTTTTAATAGAGTATCGAACTTTCTTCCTTATTTTGAGCTAAATATTTTCTCTTGGCAAAATCGTCTGTTTTACTGCTTTCGCCACGGTGGTTTTTTACACTTGGCGGCTTGATTGTTTTATTTATTGTTTGGTATTTTTTGGCCCTGCCTATATTATTGCCCAAAGTTTTTACGGGTTCATTCTTTATCATTACCCTGGCCGATATCCTCTTTTTGTTTCGGGGTAAAAGCCCGGTGGCAAGCCGCACCATGAGCGACAGGTTTAGCAACAGCGATTGGAATCCGGTACATATTACGGTAAAAAATAATTTTCGTTTCCCTGTAACCATTAATGTTATAGACGAACTGCCGGAACAATTTCAGATACGGAACCAGCAAAAAATTATCAGGTTAAAAGGTGGCAAAACCAATGCTTTTGATTACAAACTGCGGCCAGTAGAAAGGGGCGAATACGAATTTGGAAACTTGATTCTGATGGTGCAATCGGGGCTTGGGCTGGTAATAAAAAAGGTACGCTCCGGCGATGAAGCAACCGTGGCTGTGTACCCATCGTATGTACAAATGCGTAAATACGAACTATTTGCCCAAAGTGCTTACAGCAATGAGTTTGGCAGTAAGCGAATTCGTAAGATTGGCCACAGCATGGAGTTTGAGCAGATTAAGGAATATGTAACCGGCGACGATGTACGCACCATTAACTGGAAAGCCACAGCCCGCCGTGGCAACCTGATGGTGAACCATTACACCGATGAACGCAGCCAACAGGTCTATTGCATCATCGATAAAGGCAGGCTGATGAAGATGCCTTTTGAAAAACTGACCTTACTGGATTATGCTATAAATGCCACATTGGTACTGAGCAATGTATGCCTCCACAAACAAGATAAAATTGGCCTCATTACTTTCTCCAACAAACTCGGCTCTTTGCTGGTTGCAGATAAAAAACCAATACAGCTTAACAATATTTTGCAAGTGCTGTACAAACAGCAAACACAGTTTTTAGAAAGCGATTATGAAAAACTTTACCTGCAGGTTCGTAGCCAGATTAAGCAACGGAGCTTGTTGGTGCTGTTTACAAATTTTGAATCGGTTAGTGGCCTTCGCCGCCAATTGCCTTATCTTAAAAAAATATCTGGCCATCACCTTTTGCTCGTTGTGTTTTTCGAAAATACCGAACTGAAAACTCTTAGCGAACAACCGGTAAATAATATCGAAGGCCTGTACACAAAAACCATCGCCGAAAAATTTGGTTTTGAAAAAAAGATGATCGTAAAAGAACTAGCCAACCATGGCATTCTCAGCATTCTTACTTCGCCGCAACAGCTTACCATTAATGCTGTAAACAAATACGTGGAGCTGAAGGCGAGGCAGGCGATTTAGTTGATTGGTGATTAGTTGATTGGTTTATTGGTAATGGAAAATGAAATAATTTATAATGGTTAACGAGTAATGGAATTTCAATAATCAAGAATTATTAGTGGTACTCATAATTGCCGGGATCTGTACTATTGCTGAATTGGAAGAATAAAAAGTTTGCCTAGGTACAAAAGCACCGTCCCTCTCCGGGAGGAGAAGGAAAGAGGGTGAGGCCTTTGGGGAGAAGTTTCAAGTAACAAGGAATAGACTTTCAAAAGTATAAACCTATATAAGTGATTGTTGCTGCCCGGATTTGTACTATTGCTGAATTGCAAGATTAAAAAGTTTGGCTATTTACTAAAGCACCATCCCTCTCCGATAGGAGAGGG
>JAYUTQ010000097.1:0-4307 GCA_043755055.1 Chitinophagaceae bacterium
AAAAGAAATTCTTAAAAATAATAATCAATTTGATAAGGCTTACAACGGGAAAAGTGTAAAAATCTACCCAGTTTTAGTATTACACGATGAATCATTTAATTGTGTCGGATTTAATGCATTCATTAATACGTGGTTCGATTTTGAATTAAAAAAAATATGTGGTGAAGGTTTTTCAACTAAAAACGTACGGCCGATTACTGTAATAAATATTGATTCATTCATAATTTATGCTGACTATTTAAAAAACAAAAACAAGTCTTTAGAGGAGCTAATTGATGAATATACCAAGCAATGTTTTTTTAATGAGCGGAAGCAATACAAGGATTTTAAGCATAAAGAACAGGCGTTTGGAAATACATTACTCCCTTTTTCTTTTTTTATTCATTCCTATACGAAAGTTGGATTCAAGAAATACCGTAATGGATTATTGAATGAAATTTCTGAAACCATTTTTAATACCTAACCATGTCCCAATTTACTATAGAATGGACCGAAATGACCTGGAACCCAACCACAGGCTGTACAAAGGTTTCAGCGGGTTGCAAGTATTGTTATGCCGAAGTAATGACAAGGCGTTTGCAGGCTATGGGCATCGATAAATATAAAGACGGGTTTGAAATCCGTACCCATGATGATGCTTTGGATATTCCTTATTCGTGGAAGAAATCCAAAGTGGTTTTTGTAAACTCCATGAGCGACCTGTTTCATAAAGATGTGCCGCTGGATTTTATAAAACGTGTGTTCGAAGTGATGAATAATACTCCACAACACACTTATCAGGTACTCACAAAACGAGCCGACCGTTTATTCGAAATCCACCATCACATCAACTGGACAAGCAATATCTGGATGGGTGTTTCTGTTGAAAACAATAAGGTAAAAGATAGAATTGATTTTTTAAGGGAAACGGATGCCAAAGTAAAATTTCTTTCCTGTGAACCTTTAATCGGGCCGCTTACAAACCTAAATCTCGAAGGCATTCATTGGGTAATTGTTGGCGGCGAAAGTGGCCGCAAAGCAAGACCGATGAACGAATCCTGGGTTTGGGATATTAAGCAACAATGTGAAGACCAGAAAACTGCCTTCTTTTTTAAGCAATGGGGCGGCACCAACAAGAAAAAAGCAGGCCGACTGCTAGGTGGCAACACCTATAGCAATATGCCTGCTTTGCAATCGGTTATTTAATTGCTACATCAGCTCCATCGCCGTCATATAGGTGGCTAAATCCTTGTCGCCACGGCCGCTAAGGCAAACGATAACGTTATCCGTTTCGGCAAATTTCATATCGTTAAGTGCGGCAAAAGCATGGGCAGTTTCAAGTGCAGGAATGATGCCCTCGAGGCGGCTAACTTCAAACGCAGAGGCCATTGCTTCATTGTCGGTAGCACTCATAAATGTACCCCGTCCACTTTTGTAAAGGTGTGCATGTAACGGGCCTATACCGGGATAATCCAATCCGGCAGAAATGCTGTGTGGTTCTACCACTTGTCCGTCTTCGGTTTGCATCAGCAGGCTTTTGCTGCCGTGGAGAATACCGGGTTTTCCCAGTTGCGTGGTGGCTGCACTCATGCCGCTATTAATGCCATGGCCGGCTGCTTCTACTGCTACAAGTTGTACCGTAGGTTCTTGTAAAAAATGATAGAAAGCCCCTGCTGCATTGCTGCCACCACCTACGCAGGCTACCACATGGGTGGGTAGTTCGGTTCCGGTATTTTCCTTTAGCTGCCACCGCATTTCTTCGCTGATAACGCTTTGGAAACGGGCCACCAAATCGGGGTAAGGATGTGGCCCAACCACTGAACCAATAATATAATGGGTATCATGTGGATTGTTGATCCATGCCCTGATAGCTTCGTTGGTAGCGTCTTTCAAAGTTTTGCTACCGCTTGTGGCGGGTACTACGGTGGCGCCAAGCATTTTCATACGGGCTACATTTGGCGCCTGTCGTTCAATATCTTTTTCGCCCATGTAAACTACACACTCCACACCTTTAAGAGCACATACAGTAGCTGTGGCTACGCCATGCTGTCCGGCACCGGTTTCGGCAATGATGCGTTTTTTGCCAAGCCTTTCGGCCAGCAAAATCTGCCCAATGGTATTGTTTATTTTATGGGCTCCGGTATGGCATAGGTCCTCTCTTTTGAGCCAGATATTGGTGCCATGTTTTTTACTAAGCCGCTCTGCGTAAAATAATGGCGTAGGCCTGCCCACATAGTTTTTCAGCAAACTGCGAAAGGCTTTCTGAAACGATTCTTCGTAGATAATTTCCAAATACCGGGTACGCAGTTGCTCCACATTGCGGTGCAGCATTTCGGGAATGTAGGCACCACCAAACTGGCCATAATACCCAAGTTCGTTGGGCTGGCCATTAAAGTCCGTTAGTGGCACTGCTTGTTTTCTTTCTGCTATTAAATCGTTGGTCATAATTAATATTTTATTGCCACGAAGACACGAATACTATTTCTATTTTTTACCGCGTAAAATTTGTTGATACTTATTTAACGGGTTTTGTAAAAGAAAGTTCTTTAAACAATGATCTTTTTGAACCTGGTTTTTTAGGATCAGATAAATAATTACAGCAAAAAATACTTAAGAAATTCAAAGGTTGTAAAACCCTGTCAGGGCAAAAGCCAAGCCCTGACAGGGTTAGGGGGTATTTACTATGCCGCTCCGATAAAAGCTCAATAGTGGCAATTTGTTGAATGGAGTCCCGTAATGCTACGGGATTAATAACGTTCGTCAATGTCGCTTTATCGAGGCTCAAATGCCCGGCTAAAAATCATCCTCCTCACAAATCATATATCACAAATCATACATCATAAATCCTACAACAGTCCTTTACCAGCCAAATATTCTGCTATTTGTACTGCGTTGGTGGCAGCACCTTTGCGTAGGTTGTCGCTTACAATCCAGCAGTTTAGGGTGTTGTCTTGTGTTTCATCCCGGCGAATGCGGCCTACAAAAGTTTCGTCTTTATCGTGGGCAAAACGAGGCATCGGATATATCTGGTTGGCAATATCATCCTGCACCACAATGCCGGGTGTAGCGGCCAGTATTTCCCGTACTTCTGCTACTGTAAAGTCGTTTACAAACTCAATATTTACCGATTCGCTATGGCCGCCGATTACCGGTACACGTACTGTGGTAGCGGTTACTTTTACACTTTCATCACCTAATATTTTTACGGTTTCTTTCACCATTTTCATCTCTTCTTTGGTGTAGCCGTTTTCCAGAAAAACATCTATCTGAGGTATCAGGTTCAGGTCTATCGGATATTTGTAAGCCATCGGGCCTTCTACACCATTGCGTTCGTTCATCAGCTGATCTACAGCGGCTTTGCCAGTGCCGCTTACACTTTGGTAAGTGCTTACCACCACCCTTTTAATACCATATTTTTCATGTAATGGCTTTAATACCAAAACCATTTGTATCGTAGAGCAATTGGGGTTGGCTATAATCTTATCATCGGCTGTTAACGTATCGGCATTTACCTCCGGCACCACCAGCTTTTTGGTTGGGTCCATACGCCATGCGCTGCTGTTGTCTATTACTGTAATTCCGGCTTCGGCAAATTTTGGAGCCCACTCGGTACTTGTACCGCCACCGGCAGAAAAAATGGCTACGGCAGGCTTGGCTGCAATACCATCGGCCATGCTAACCACTTTGTATTTTACGCCTTTAAATTCCACTTCTTTACCTACACTCCGTTCGCTGGCTACCGGCACCAGTTCTGTAACGGGGAAATTTCTTTCGGCCAAAACCTGTAACATTTTTGTGCCTACCAGCCCGGTGGCACCTACTACAGCAACTTTCATCTTTTTTGTTTTTTTGGTTTTAATGATGATGGATGAATGGGATAAAAAAAGACCTTCCCATTTTGTGGGAAGGTCTTTTATATGTTTCAACACATACAAACGCAGATCACCTTCCCGATAGGATGTGTTTCCAGAAACGTTTAATAGTGTTTGTAATGTTCATTTAACAAAAGTAATGGTGAATTGAATTTCAGCCAAATTTTAATCTTGCACCGTTTCAATAGTAGTTTGTGTACAGTTTAGCGTTTCTGCCCTATTCAAAAAAAAACGGGCATTACATTCGCCTATATTTTTTCAACCAAGTTATTAAAATGCGTCTACCTTTTTTTTCGATAATGTTTTTACTTTTTACACAGTCTCCGGCACAAACATTTAATGGCACCAATTACCCTAAAAATTATTTTAGCAAGCCACTGAATATACCCGTATCGCTGGCCGGAAACTTTGGGGCTTTGCGTAGCAATCATTACCATATGGGCCTCGATTTTCGGA
>JAYUTQ010000098.1:0-1959 GCA_043755055.1 Chitinophagaceae bacterium
AAAAAGGTTCGAAATATAAAGAGCCTTGAAAATGTCGTTCATTGGGATTGAGGAAAAAAGTAATGATTTGAGACAGTTTGTTTTCGCCAATTGAGAAAAATATTTCTATCGGATTAAAATCTAAAGCATGATTTTTATTTAGCTCTAATTTTATTTTTTTGTAGATGCTTATTTTTTCGCCAATAATATCCAGCAAAGAGTGTACCTGATGTATTTCCATAGTTTTAATTTTTGATGTGCTGAAACTGTAATGTATCAACAAATACGGCTTTCAAATAAATTTTATACACTTCCCCGCATCGCTCAAATTATCATGATGTTCCAACGGAATACCATGCTTTTTGCATAATGCAGTCAGATTTTTTCTGAAAATCTGGCATGTGCAATGTCGGGTATATTCTGGTATTTCAAGGTCGTAATTTACCAGTGTTTGGGCCAGGCAAACAAAGCTGACTGTCCATATTATTTGCCTTTTTTATAGAGAAGGTCATCCATAAAGTCAACCAGTTTCTCTTCAATAATTTTATAAAGACGTACCATATCAGCATCTCCTTTTTTTGAATACGCATCTTTATTACTTAGCAAATTTTTATGTTCTGCTATCATTCTTTCTTTTAGCTCCCGTAAGTAAACGTATGGTGTTTGTGTCTGCATAAGTGTTGTTTTAAGGGTGGAAATATTTTTATAAAAATTGATAACGCTGAATTTGATTTGAGTTAATACTATTTCAAAAATGATTTTATGGATTACTCAAAAAAGGTACGCTCCCCATGCTATGATCCGTGTTGCCACGAATCATAGTGGTGGGGATGTATTGTGGTTTGTGGTGTTACAAACCTTGGTGTGGGAAAACTAAAAGAGCTTTTAATTCCTATCCGCCAAAAACCCAATTTCTTTTCTTTGCGAAGCGTAATGAAAATCCCTTTCCTCCTGATTATAAATGGCCGTCAATGTCATGGGTGAATGGATACATGTAGTGTGGCCCAGCTTTTCCGAAAGGGCCCTTGCCTTCTCTGTTTCCAGTTCTTTAAACTCATACTTGGCTATCAGCCTTCCCTTCCGCATCAGGGCACTATCCACTTTAGAAATATGGGTATTAAAAGAGCAGATAATCTGGATATTTAAACAGTCGCTGAGCAGGCCATCGGTAATATTCAGCAATGCCGAAACCGGCGAATGGCCATCTTTTTCTCGGTCGGTAATAATGTTTTCGGCATCTTCTATTACAAAAACAGCATTGGTGTTTTCTATCAAAATGCCAATAAGGTCGGGGTTGGTAATAGCAGCAGCCATATTGGGCGGCAAAAAAATAATGTCCTTTTTTAATGAGGCCACGAGGTAGCGGATATAAGAAGTTTTACCCGTGCCCGGCTTGCCATGCAACAGCACCAAACCCTTGTCATTTTTTTTAGAAAGCCTTTTTAAAATGTTGTTATGGATGGGCAAAAAATCATCGTTGTAGTTATCAGCTATTTTTAATTTGGGCCGGGTAATTTGTAGCGATTTGGTACCCATTTTGCCAAAACTACCAATGGTTAATAAAGAAATTCTGGAAACGCCATTTGGTCTTTGTTTAAATTTTTTAATGGCTGTAATTACGGTTTCCACCTTTTCTATAGCCGTTTCCCGAAACAAAAACCTGGCTATAGAAGTGGTCGTGTCAAAATCTACCAACAGGTCATCAAACAACAAATAAAAGATGTCGTCGTACTCGGCATTTTTATTATCGTTAAAATAGCGTTTAATGTAATGGCTGTCTTTTATTTCTGCGGCGTAGGCTTGGGCAAACCACAGGTTGGCTTTTTTACAATCAATTTTTATTTCGCTGATTAAATTAGGGATGGTATTAAAATGTGCCATAAATAAATAGGTTTCGTTCAAGTAACCATCCCTGCGGGGTGTAAAGACATTGTCAAGGTGCATTTTGGCGGTTGTTTGGCTGATTGTTTTTGATAACAT
>JAYUTQ010000099.1:0-1956 GCA_043755055.1 Chitinophagaceae bacterium
TTGAGGCCTTCAGTATCTGCCTGGCTCAGGTCTATGTATTTGCCGGGTTGTAAAATGTTTACCAATAACATACCCAAAAGCAGCGACACAAGCGAAGCACTGATGAACCAAAGAATGGCCTTACCGCCCACCCGGCCCACGGTTTTCATATCGCCGAGTTTGGCAATGCCTACTACCAATGTGGTAAATACAAGTGGTGCTATAACCATTTGCACCAGCCTTAAAAAAATGGTGCTAAGGAGCTTAATGTTAGTAGCAAAAGATTTGCCCCATTCCGGTGAGGCATTCTTGTTTACAATAATGCCCACCAACATTCCGGCTATCATAGCACCGAGAATAAAAATGGTGAGTTTACTACGTTTGGCTGGGGCTGCAGTATGCATAAATTTAATTTGGGTATTGCAAAATAAGGGTTTTGGGGTAGGAGGTAAAATAGAAGATGGTTATACAGTAACAAAGCCTGTAAATCTTTCTTTCACAATTACCTCTGCACTGGTTCCTCTGCACTGGTTCCTCTGCACTGGTTCGTGTCCCACGAACCGGAACCATTTGCACGGAACTAGTAAACAGGTTACATTCCATAACAATCACTTAACCATTGCCTCACATTAAGTTTATTTGGTAATGGGTGCTTTGCAAAACCCATTACAATGAAAGCCTTAGCAGTTTTCCTGTTGATTTGCATTTGCCAAAAATCCAACGCTCAGCCTGCTCCTGAGGCTCAAAATATTTTTATCATTACACTGGATGGCTACCGCTGGCAGGAAGTATTTGGCGGAGCCGATGCAGCACTCATTAACAATCCTAAATACGTAAGCGATACAGCCCTGTTGCAGCAATTATATTGGCATTCCGATACTGTAGAACGGAGGAGAAAACTAATGCCATTTTTTTGGGATGTCATTGCTAAAAACGGCCAGCTTTACGGCAATCGCCGGTATAGTAATAAAATGAACGTAAAGAATATTTACAAGTTTAGCTACCCCGGTTACAACGAACTCTTTACCGGCTTTGCCGATTTAAAATTTGTACCCAATACACCGGTGCATAACAGCAATATCAACATATTGGATTGGCTTAACGCACAAGACGATTACAGCGGCAGGGTAGTGGCTTTTACGTCCTGGAATATTTTTCCTTTTATACTGAATGAAAAAAGGATGGGCATACAGGTAAACAGTGGATACGAGGCAAACATTGCTGCCGACAGTAACCACACGATGCATTTGATAAACCAGCTACAGGCTGAAGTAACCGATAAAACACACACCCGGTACGATGAGCTGACATTTCTTTCGGCCAAAGAATATATAAAAACAAAACACCCCAAAGTAGCATTTATTAGCCTTGGCGAAACGGATGAGTTTGCCCATGAAAACCAGTACGACCAATACCTGCAGGCGGCCAATAAATCCGATAGGATGATAGCCGAACTATGGTATTATGTACAAAGCGATCCGGTGTATAAAAACAATACCACGTTTATAATAACCACCGACCATGGCCGTGGCAGTAAACCCCGCGCCTGGCAAGAACACAATACTTTTATAAAAGGCAGCGGCGAAATTTGGATGGCTTTACTCGGCCCTGGTATTTTGCCCATGGGCGAAATGAAAACAGAACAACACATTTACCAAAAACAAATAGCTGCAACTATAGCCATGCTGCTGGGGCAAAAGTTTGAAACAGACCATACCGTTGGCGAACCTGTACAATTGCCCACAATCAGAGAAAACAATATGGCGGTGGCGGGTAAGTAAATGGAATGGTCATTAATATTACTACCGCCGAAAACCTAACCCCGATAGGAGCAAGTACCCCACAGCAGTGGCCTTTCATACCAGCGGCTTACGTGGCGTACTGCGGATAGCGGGTCTACCGTTGGGATTTGCACTGTTGTTCCGTTTCAAAATATTCTTCCCCATCCACCCCCGGTCGGCAAGAACCGACCACCCC
>JAYUTQ010000100.1:0-4293 GCA_043755055.1 Chitinophagaceae bacterium
AGTAACAGCCCGGCTACATTGGCTCAGTTTAACACCATCAATGCGGCCATAGCAGCTTCCGCAGTAAGCGGCGATACAATATTGGTACACGGCAGCCCCAACCAGTACGGTGGTTTTACCATCAGCAGTAAGCAATTAACCATTATTGGTCCGGGCTGGAGTCCTGATAAAAACCTTGGCTTTTCGGCTTTGGTACAGCAATCAGCCATTGTAGGTACAGCCAGCAGCAATTCAGAAATACATGGGCTGGTGTTTGTGGGCAGTCTTGATATGATGACTGCACCACACCCCGATAATATTAAAATAATCCGCAACAATTTTGCAGGTGTTCGCATTCATTTACACCAGGCTAGTACTACATATAGTAACTTTTTATTTGAGGGCAATTATTTTGATAATGCACAGATTTATGCAGAGCCTGCAAGTACTACCTACACCAATTTTCTTTTTCAAAACAATTGGTTTACTGAAACGGGTTGCTGCTTTGGGGGAAATATTCATGGTTTTACCAATAGTACCGGAGTATTGTTTAACCATAATTTATGGAGTAGTGCCGGTAGCGGCACCAGAGATGTAGCCGCTGGTAATGCCCGTTTTTTAAACTTTACCAATAATATTTTTGTGCGTCGCAATGCTGCGAATGCTGTCAGCAATAGCACATTTACCAATAACCTCACTTTTAACGCTGGTAACAATGCCCCATGGGCTGCCAACGGTAATGTAAATAGTGGAGGCAATATTGAAAATACCGACCCACAAATGACAACTAGTGTTTTGGCTGGTGTGGTAAGTGCCATCAGCGATTTTACAATTGTAACCGGCCCGGCCAATAACGCCGGCAGCGATGGTAAAGACCTTGGCCTGCTTTACGATGCTACCGGAAGCCTGAATTG
This sequence comes from Chitinophagaceae bacterium, assembly GCA_043755055.1. Lineage (GTDB taxonomy): Bacteria > Bacteroidota > Bacteroidia > Chitinophagales > Chitinophagaceae > JAZKFT01. Next base: position 894 of record JAYUTQ010000100.1, read on the forward strand.
GGCTAATAGCCGCAACAGCCGCCTGCCCCGCATTTTTAGCATGAACATAACCAACCCAACTGTAAACAGCGGAGGTACATTGAGTGTGGAGGTAAATGCAAGGAAGAGTAATTAAAGCCTCTTTGCCCGGTTCGTGAGGACACGAACCAGTGCTGGGTCAACTTCCAATAGAATACCCTGATTGCATTGAGTCACTTGATTATTGAAAATTGATCATTTTTTCTCCTTCTTTTTTTGAGTTGTACATGCCTTAATTCCAAACCAGAAATCAAAGGGTTTCAGTTTTAGTTTTAAAAAGATTTGTCGCTGCAATGCCTTTCTTGGTGTTTTCAACCACAACGGATGCCTCAATTGAAATGTACCCTGTCCGTGTTTCGTATACCCTCGAACCACAACAAAAACAACCCATGAAAAAACTCTCTCTCCTCATATACACAATGCTGTTGCTGCTGTTTGTGCAGGGGCAAGCTCCAGTTGCTTATTATCCTTTTACAGGCAATGCCAATGATGTAAGTGGTAATGCACTTAACGGAACAGTAACCGGGGCAACACTTGCAGCCGACCGTTTTGGTGTAGCAAACAATGCTTACAGTTTTGATGGGGTAAATGATATGATCAGCATTCCACACAACGCTCTTTTTAGCGGAACCTCTTATTCCATTAGCATGTGGTATAAGTACAATGGGCCTGGAGCAGCAGCCGGGAAGCTTTATTGGAGTTTAATATCAAAGGATAATACAGGTACGGGTTATTTTTCAACTTTTCAATTGATGATTAATTCCGATTCTAAATTGTCAGGCAGAATAGGCGGTAGCAGCCTTGCCCAAAATATAGACTGGACAACCATACCCTCAATTAACAACCAATGGCACCAGGTTACCTATGTTTTCGATAATAGTAAGGATTCCATTTTTGTATATCAGGACGGTGTGGAAACTTTACGTGATTTCTTTCCATTTAATGCACACCAAAACACCGACCCGATTACCATTGGTGTTTGGAACCCATACGCTAACTTTTTTAATGGCAGCATCGATGAAGTAAAAATCTACAATACCGCCCTAACCGGTTCTCAGGTACTAACCGAATTTAATGCCTCAAATACTACCACATTCTCCAACACCATGACCACCGATGGTGCCACCACATTTGCATCAACGCCCAACGGCATGATGGATGGCTTAACAACTTTTACCTACGAAACATGGATTAAGACTACAGAGAATAAAAGCAGTGGAACTTATTGGCAAAAGCCAACCATATTGGGCAATGCAAGGGGCAGCAGCCCCGATGGTGATTTTGGTATTACTACTAATAATGGCATGTTGGGTTTTTGGAGTGGTATTGGTGCAGAAAATTCTTTACAAACAACTGTTGTAATTAACGATAATCTGTGGCACCATGTAGCCGTTATAAAAAGTGGCGGCACACTCAGCTTATTTTCCGACGGTATTAATATCGGAAGTATAGCTGTTGGGCCATCTAGTGGCCCTGCTACTTCGGATGCTCCGCTTACACTTGGTGGCAGTGCCCATAACGGAAATTTTGGCGTTGGCGAAAATACAGTCCTGGTAAGTACTTTTCATCAGGGCAGCTTTGCCGAAACCCGTTTTAGTAACAGTGCCCGGTACACCAACAACTTTACACCATCTCAAAGCTTTGCTACCGATGCAAATACGGTGGCCTTGTATCATTACGGAACCTGCCAACGGGAAATTTGCACAGATGCCAGTACCAATAATAATTTGTTAAGTGGAAGATTTTCTGCACCCACTTGTGCTACTGGCTTGCCGTTTACCAATGCCATTATTTACGATGGCATTAACCAGGGAGCCACATTACCTGTGGGTGTTATGAATGGCCTTATCAATTTTACCATAGAAGGATGGATAAAAAGCAATGATGTAACCACCAGCCCGACCAGTGAATTGTGGAGGGCTCCATCTATTTTTATTAAAGAAAACCCGGCTGGTAATAGCGGGGATTTTATGGTTACTACCCAGGCAGGTTACGCCGTTTTTACCGAAGAATTTCTTGGTGGCCCAACCTTTACCCAAACCCAAACTAAGTATTTTATAAGCGACAACCAATGGCACCATGTGGCAGCCAGTGCCGATGGTACTGTATGCCGCTATTTTATAGATGGCATATTACTGGGCAGTAAACCAATATTTAATGGCATCGTGGTTATAGCCCCCGATAAGTTTGGTTTAATGAACAGAACCAATACCAACGAAAGTTCCCATAGCGGTTTATTAGATGAGGTACGCTTTAGCAATACCGGCCGCTACACCACCAACTTTACACCACCCACCGCCATTTTTTCTCCAGATGCCAATACCCTTGCACTTTACCATAGTGATGATTGCCCGGGTAATACCCTTACTGATGCCAGCACTAGTGCCAACCATGCCACACTAAATAATTTCACGGCTAATTGTCTTGGCGGGGCTGCACATAAGCCCGGCAGCGGTAATGCTATCAGTTTTGATGGAGTAAATGACCACATAACAACATCTGCTTATCTTGTTCCAACCACAGGTGATTTTACTGTAGACTACTGGGTTTTCAACCGTTCTAACACAGGCTTCAGGGAGTTTATTTCGCAGGGAACTTCGGGTGATGCCTTTTATATTGGTCTTAATAATGCAGGTACTGGTGAAATGCGTGGTGGCGATAATTGGTTATCAACCGGTGCTATACTACCACTAAACAAATGGACGCATGTGGCTTTTACAAAAGCCGGGACCACCGCAACAATATATTTAAATGGCATACTGGCTGCTACAAAAGCAGGCTATTCAATAAGTGTTGCAGGAACGCAAACATTAATCGGCAGACAATATGGTGGATTATCTGAGTATCCCGATGCTACTATGGACGAAGTTCGCATCTGGAATACTGCCCTTACCCAGGCCCAAGTCCGTGACCGGATGTGTAAAAAAATTATTTCCTCCGACCCACTCTTTGCCAACCTTGCAGCCTATTATAATTTTGATGAAAGCACAGGCAACACCGTTTTAGATGGAAAAGCTAATGGCAACAATGGCACACTTATTAATAGTCCGGCACGGCTTACAAGCGGTGCTGCCATTGGTGATAACAGCAGCCATAATTATGTAACCACAGGTTTGCCTGCGGCTACCCTTTCTGCAAATGGCCAGGACAATTTCAGCGTTGCTTATACTGCAGGTACTTACACAGGTGCAGCAGGTACGCATGTTTATCTGGTAAACGAAAAGCCAAATACCGAAAATGGTATTACAGGTGCAGGTACTAACAACCGATACTTTGGTGTATTTAATGCCAACCTTACAGCACCAACTTATACCGGCACTTATAGCTACACCGGCAACCCCATAATTACACCGGCGAATGAAAATTTTGTGAGCCTTTATAA
>JAYUTQ010000101.1:0-4290 GCA_043755055.1 Chitinophagaceae bacterium
CAGGTATCCTGTGTTTCGCCTACAATCATGGGGAAGGCAGAACATTCGCCTACACCGGTAATACCTACGCTTGTGTGTATATGTATGAGTACATTTTGGGCAAAATGCATGGTGCCCGTAGAAATACTAAACGGCACCATGGGTATACTAAAACGGTAAACTGTAATTGAGGTAATGGTCATAATTTATGTGTCTGTGGTTCAATTGATACTTAGATTAATATCAATCAAACCTAACGACAAATGAACTACTGACCTAATGCCATAATGCAAAAGTTATTACGTTGCAGTTATCAATGAGTTCATGGTTTATTTGCCCAAAGCATTAAGGTGCTTTTCGCATTTTTTCCAGAATGAAAAGAAGCTGGACGAATAGCCTTGTACTTGCGGAAACAACCATGGATAATCATCTTTTACACCATTAAAATGCTGGTGCAGCGGATGATTGAGGCTTATAATGGAATTGCCTGTGTATTGCTTTTTAAGGCTTTCAAATTCACCTGTAAAGATTTGGATGCCGGGTATATTTTCCTTGGCCAGGGCCAAACAAAATGCCAGTACTTTTTCGCCTACCGGATATTTTTTAAAATGAGACGGCTCCAATAAAAACACCCTGTTTGCAGCTTCATCCTTACGCCATTCGGGGTTGAGCCAATAGGTGGTGTACACTAAAAGTGGCTTTGTATCATCCAGTTTAAAATCTGTGTCTGTGGCCGGTAATTTTACAAGCAATTCCAAATCCACGGTTTCCTGTAATTGTTCTGGTATGGGTTGGTCAAAAATGGTTTCGTACGGATGGGCCAGATAACTTTTGTATTGATTGCTCTGTAGGTACCTGCTGATATTTTCCTGATTGGCAATGTATTTTTTTGAAGAAAAACTACCTGCTACCCATTGCCAGCTACAGGTATTGCTTGCAAGGTCGCCATCCAATAAATGATAATACATCCAACGGCTTGGTTGCTGCCAATGGGCCTTGCCAATATTGCAGGTAATACCGGCTGTATACATCCGGGTATGGTTGTGCATATAGCCGGTTTGGTACAGGTTTAAAATACCTTTATTAATTGCATCTATTCCTGTATTCGCATCGGCTACAGCTTGTATCATTTTATAATGTGTTACATCAGATTGTGGCTGTTTAATGTCGGTAAAAAGTTGATCACCAAAATGCCACCACACCCGCTGAAAAAATTCTCTCCACGCTAATTCCTGCAAAAACTTTTCTACCTGAAAAGGTTTGTAACCCTTTGCCAGTATGGCTTTAGCTACTTGTGGCAAGGTTATAACCCCACGGGAAATGTAGGGAGATAAATAGGTGATATCACCATCAATAAAGTTTCGGGTTTTGGCATATTTAACTGGTTCAACGTTTTCAACACGTTGAATAACTTCATTATAGTTAGTTGTAAAAACAGGTTGTTTCATAATAATTTGTTTCGGTCTTTTATTTTTTTGACACTTTATTCATGGCTATTGTTTTTTGGCGGCTGCACTTAAATCGGTCAACCTCCTCCCCTCTTAAAGCCACATGTTTTGTGGCCCTGCCCTGCACCCTCTGCCGCCACATTTTAAAGCTTGAGGCTTTCATTTCGCTTCGCATAATATTGATGGTTCCCTTTTCGGAAATGCCAAACTGCATGGTGATTGCGTCAAACGGTGTCCGGTCTTCCCAGGCCATTTCTACTATGCGGTCCAGGTCGGTTTGGCTAAGGGTGTTAGATTCGGATAATTCCTTTTTCATGTAAAATAGTTGTAGTTAATGGTTCGCCGTCGTTAAGGTTTTTGTAGGCTGTTACATCGCAAAGAAACATCTTGTGGTCGCCGCCTTCCATTTGATTGATGGCTCGTAACTCCATTACTGCCAAGGCATCTTTAAGTACTGCAAAGCCATTCCAATCGGTCAGCAATTTTCGCTTCTCCAGGCGTTGAATTTTATTAATATTTTTTCCTGTTTGCTTGCCTAGCTGATTGACCAGGTTGTATTGATCAGCAGCTAATAATTGTAATACAAAATGTGGGTTTGCTTCAGCATTTAGTATCGTTTGTGTACCGTGGTAAATAGCCACCATCATTCGTTTGGGCTGCATGCTTACAGCACTTGCATAAGTGATGATGTTCATATTTTCTTTTGTATCGTTTTTGCTGCTGATACTATAAACCGGCAGGTTTACTCTATTCCAGGGTTTCTTTTTTGTCATTTTAAAAAATTCTTTTCATGTATCCTCGTGGCTGGATGGCTGTAAAAATAATTTTATTAGCACTGGTTGTAATTTTAGGTGGCAACGCTGTAAAATAAGCCGAAAATTATAACCCTGACTTGGGGGCTTTAACTTTTATATTATTGCAAGCGTAGCACTAATTTGCCTCTGTTACAGCTATATAGAAGAGCAGAAACTTTAAAAGAAATAAATCATATTATGTACTTGGTGTTATTATGGGAAATTTAAAACATCGTTATTGCTAAAATGTTGCCTGAAATAAGTTTGCAATTTTTAACTTCGGTAAAATTAATAGTATGGAGCAGAAGGAAATATTACTCGAAGAAACTACTGCGTTACTACAAAACGCTGATGAAAAAACATTGAAAATGGTGTATGCTATGCTTAGCATTAACGATATGAGTGAGCCTACTGACTGGTGGGATGAAATGGAAACAGATCAAAGAGAAAGACTGAAAGTCTCTATTACACAGGCAGAACAGGGTTTAACTTTTCCACATAAAGCGGCAGAAGAAATTTTACAAAAATGGAGCTAACAGTAACCTGGACCCAAAATGCACTAGATGATTTGGAAAATATTGCTCAATACATTTTCATGGAATTTGGCTCCATTCATGCTGGAAAATTTCACGAAAAACTAAGAATCCGTTTGAAGCTTTTATCCGAACAGCCTTTCATTGGAACAAAAACCAGTAAAAATGAATTTGTACGTAAAACTCACATTTCTAAAATAACAATCCTCATTTATAGATACAAGCCAACGAAGAAAACTATTGAAATTTTACAACTTTGGGACGGTAGACGCAATCAAGCAACTATGAGAAGATAGCTACAAACTATCCAGGTATTTTTCAGCATTTTCCAAATGCATTTTTCTTTTCTCTTCACTCATTTTATCAAACGTATTTACCAGCATACCCAACCTTGGGTTTTTAAGAAAGAAGCTTCGGTGTACATGCATAAAACGCCATAAAAGCCCATCCCAAATTGGCTGCCAGTCGCCTTTGGCAAAATCACCCATCTTCATTAAATAATTACTGCCGCTGATGTAAGGCTTCGTTGTCATCAATCCGCCATCGGCAAACTGTGTCATGCCATATACATTGGGCACCATCACCCAATCGTAAGCATCCACATACATTTCCATAAACCAGCGATGCACTTCGTTGGGGTCAAATTCGCATAACAGCATAAAATTTCCCAACACCATCAATCGTTCTATATGATGGTTATAACCGGTTTCAATTGTCTTTTGTATGGTAATGTCTATTGGTGCAATACCAGTTTCAGCCTTCCAAAAACCGGTCGGAATTTTTCGGGTAAAGCCCCAATAATTCTTAGTCCGTTGGGTGCGGCCTTCCCTTTCGTAAACGATTCTTATAAACTCTCTCCAACCAAGAATTTGCCTGATAAAACCCTCTAAAGAGTTCAATGGAATTTCGTAAGATGCAGCATGGTCAAGGGTTGCATCAATTATTTGCTGCGGCAAAAGGAGACCAATATTAAGCATTGGTGTAAGCACAGAATGGTACAGAATTTTTTGTGTGACTACCAATGAATCCTCATAAATGCCAAATTTTTCTAACCGATGTGTAAGAAAATCTTTCAACCATTTTTTTGAATCCTGATGGGTAACAGGATATTGAAATTGAGAGGATGAGCCATAATTGTTTGGCCAGTTTTTGTCAACGTATGCTATGGCTTCTTTTACAAAATCATTGGCCTTTGGAAACTCAATCCTGGGCGCCTTTTCGTTTTTTGGAAACCGCTCTCTGTTGTCGCTGTCAAAAGTCCATTTACCACCAATTGGATTGTCGCCGGCCTCTAATAAAATACTGCGACTCTTTCGTTGCCAAATGTAAAAATCGGTTTGAAAATATTTTTTCTTAGTGGCGAAGAATTCCGCTACACCCTCCATATTATTGAGAAAATTAGGCGTACGCATCACGTCTCTATCGATACCAAATTTTTCACAAGCACTATTGATTCTTCTCTTTAGCAAATCATCCACAACTTCGGCGTAAGCAATGGTTTTTACTTTCTTGGAACTTAAAAATTCAATAAGGTTT
>JAYUTQ010000102.1:0-4288 GCA_043755055.1 Chitinophagaceae bacterium
CAAGGGACGATGCTATGAAAAACCAAAGCTGGTATCACAAATCTTTTCTCTTGAACTTTCGTACCGATAACCCTAGTGGAATGGCCACCCAAAGCACAAGCACGGCAAACGAAATAAGTACGCCGAGCTGTGTGCCAAAGAAATTTCTAAAAACAGCGCCGGTGTAGCCCATCAGTGCGGAGACATCCATTTTCAGCAGTATTAAAATGCGGCCGAGATCGATGGGGTTTAAAGCACTAACCCCAACCATTATTTTTTCCAAAGGATAATCGGCAAATTGGAACAACAGGAACAGCACCAACCCATCGAACAGCAGCGAAAAATATAACCACAGTAAAATTGCGATGCCAATTCCCTTGGCCTTATCCCTTGTTTTTACAGTGGCAAGCATAGCAATGGCTACAAAAATTATGGAGAGAATAATGCCAATGGCTATCATCATAAAACCCGTTGCTGTGGCCTGATACAACAGAATGGGAATACCTGCCCCTACAAAAAATGCCAGCGACATGGCACCAGCCAAACCACTAAACAGGCTAAGCCATATTGTCTTTCTTTTTAATGGCTGGCTCACCAGTAATTCAATAAACTCGGCACTGTTGTAAATGTAAATGGTGGCAAAAACAATGCTAACCATCGGCACAATAATCAGCACCAAATTCAGCAGGCTCAGCAACCCTTTGGTGCTGTTATCTTCGAGTGCAAGAACACTAAAAGAAATGGCTAATAAAAATACCGTGTAAGCCACCACAATTTTGTTCCTCAAAATATCGGCGAGTACATATTTTACAATCTTCTTCATGGCTGTGTATTTGTCATTACGCTGGCTATCGCTTTCGATAATTTTATTTCTCCGGTGTCTTGTTTCAGCGCTTCAATTGATTTATGAAACTTGAGTTGACCATCCTGCATGTAGATGACTTCAGTTATTAAATCGTCAAGGTCGCTAAGCACATGTGAGGTGATGAGCACCAGTTTACCTTTTTGTTTTTCAGTAATAATTTTTTCTTTTAGCACCTCCGATGCCACCGGATCAAGGCCGGCGGTGGGTTCATCTAAAATGAGCACATCGGGGTTAAATAAAAATGCCAGCGATGCACTTACTTTTTGGGTAGTGCCGCCTGATAATGTCCGCATTCTTTTGTTCAGCAACTTGTTTAATCCAAAGGCTTCTATTAAATCTTCATCGAGGTTTTGTTGTTGATTGCGAATGTCTTTCATCATGCTCAGCACCTGTCCAATAGTCATATTATCCGGGTAACTTCCTATCTGTGGCATATAGCCAATCTGCTTACGATACTGCCAGTTGTTGCCAATATTTTTTCCATTAAAACTGATGGTGCCACTATCGGGAACCACCATGCCAAGAATGGATTTTATTAGTGTGGTTTTGCCACTTGCATTGGGTCCAATCAATGCAATACAAGCTGCCTTGTTGCAGGTAAGGGAAACATTGTCAAGGGCTTTCAGTTTGCCGAATTGTTTGTTTACATGGCTTGCAATAATCATAATGGCAAGGGTTTCATCAGGGGGTATTCATCTTTTAAATTCTCAGGTGTAAGGCTTGGTATTACTTTCTCTGTCTTGTCCATCAGCGTGGTAATAAAACTTCTGAAAAGCATCATGGCTGGTGGGTTATTTTCTACAATCATGCTATACATACTCACCGGTCTGTAGGGGATGTCGCCTATTTTATCTTTGTTTAAATCGTAGCCATCGTACTTGTCCCAGTAATTATAATCAAAGGTGTTCAGCACCAAAGAACCATTAGTACCTACATCAAAAGTGTTACCAACAAAGTTGTTTTTTACCAGTACTATTTCCATACAGCTTGCCTGTATTTTTAAAGCCCAACCATTGTTTAAAAAGCTGTTTTTCTCCATATGTATCCGGCTTGCGCCTTCTATAAAAATGCCCATCGTATTTTTTTCAAAATGGTTACCCTGTATATGGCTGTCGGAGATTTCTTTTAGCAAAATACCATAAGCGCCATCGCCCCAATTTTCTTTAAAAAAATTGCCAAACATCTTTACATGGTGGCTAAACATGACTGCTACACCTGCCCCATTGTTTTCAAAACAGTTGACCGCATATGTATCGTTATTGCTGAACATAAAGTGCAGGCCATAACGGATATTTTCAAAAGAAGTATTTCGCCAAATGATTGAGTTGGTTACAAACTCAAAGTAGATACCATCCCGGTGGCCGCTGATGGTATTGGCAATGATCCGCATACTGTCGCTTTTCCAGCAATGAATGCCATTGCCACTTTGCTGCTCTTCTGTGGCATGTGCAGTAAGGGTATTATTCTGGATTAAACAGTTGCTGCCATACTGAGAATAAATGCCAAAGAAAGTGTCATCAAGAATATTATTGATGATGTTCACATGGCTTACATTCAAAATTTTTATCCCTGCAAAATCCTCAATACTTGATACACCCGAGTGCTGCACTTTAAATCCATCAACCGTTACAAACGGAGATTTTATGGAGATGATTTCATACTTGTGTTCGCCATCGAGTACAGGATAATTCAATCCTTTTAATACAAGTGGTTTCGAAACAACAAGATTTTTTTCCTGGTAAACGCCAGCTGTTACAAGTATCGTATCATAAGGGCTTGCTGCTGCAATAGCTGCAGTAATAGTAGCATAGTTTTTTCCTTTGCCAGCTGTTATTACGGTTCCTCTACACCATAGTATTATTAGGCAAAGCATTATGGTGGTAGCGGCTTTCATTTAACTAATTCGCTCCAGGTGGTTTGCCTGCCTTTATACTTTTCCATTATTTTTTTCATACTGTCCTTACTACTAAATGCTGCAACATTTCCGTTCATGGGGCTTCTCAGGTCCTCACTTTGCAGCAGCAATGCATCGGTGGCTTTTACCAGCTGGTTACCATTACTGAAGTCAGTGAGGTAGATGCCGCTGATATTATTTTCTTCTACTGTTTTTGCCTGTAAAAAAGAGAGCACACAATGCACATCATCAAACTTATATAGTTTACTTTTTTTAGTAACCAGCTCGGCTCCAAACCTTGCATCGGTGATGGTCATTTTGCAGTAGTAACAGGTATCGGTGCCCACTTTAATGGGCTCCGGGTTAGTGTTGCAACCGATCAGGAAGAACATGAGAAGTATTGGAATTGCAACTGTAACAGGCCTCAGGTTTTTCTTCAGTTTTCTTGCTGCCATCCATTCTTTTATAAAGCAAAATAGAATTAATACACCCACGGCAATAAAAATCCAGCCGCCTGTATCGGGTATGGAGTAAGCACCAAAGTTGAGCAGTTGTTTAAAGCCAATTAATGGTGGCTGATAAGCCATGCCGGGCACAATAATCGCTGCATTGGGATCGAGGTTGTGGCCATAATTATATTCCCACCGCCAAAAGTCTGCCATGGCAATAATGCCAAACGATACAAAAAGAAAGAACAAAATATTCATCCATAGCCTTTTGCCCAGCAGGGCTACTACTGCAAAAGACAGAGAAAAGAATATGATAATATATGGCAGGACCTTAAACTCAAAAAAGTCTTCGTTGTGTAATGTTTTCATACCAATATAATGGTTCAATCCATTGATGATATCTACATTCCCCCTTAGTCCGGTAGCATGAATCTGCAGGCCTAATCCTTCGGGATACTGCGGAGCATCCAGTTCTATTCGCCAAATAGGTGTAAACAACACCACCACCAATCCTATGGCTGCAATCAGCAACAGCAGCCTGCTTGTTCCGCTCAGTTTGTTTTTCATTATTCCTCAATTGTAATGCTTAAATCTGCTCTTGGTCTATTTTGTAGCCGGTGGCAAAAGCACACCATCTACCACATGAACTATTCCATTTGAAGCCTGAACTGAAGCCACAATCATGGCACTATTGTTCAGCCATACTTTACCGTCTTTAATATTTATGGTCACATTGTCTCCGTTTACCATGCCCAATACTTGTCCATCAGTAAAGCTTTCTGCTTTCATGGCAGATACAGTAACATGGTATTGCAGAATATTCTGCAAGTCTTCCTTTTTTTCGTCAGTCATCAGGGCATCCAATGTTTCTTTGGGTACTTTGTCGAAAGCTGCATTTGTAGGCGCAAATACGGTAAATGGCCCTGCGTTAGAAAGTGATGTTACCAGTTCGGCCTGCTTTAATGCAGCTACTAAGGTGGTATGGTCTTTGGATGAAACAGCTACTTTCACTACATCTTTTGCTGACTCATTATCCTGCACACTTTCCTGGCCACCGGCTGCTGTAGCAGATTGTGCGGCATTGTCTGTATTTGTGGTATT
>JAYUTQ010000103.1:0-4271 GCA_043755055.1 Chitinophagaceae bacterium
ATATTGTACTTGATCCGGATTTTGCAAAAAATCAGTTTGTTTATATCTCTTATTCCAAATTTAAAAAAGAGGGTACAGAAACGTTTTCCACTACAGCCATATTTAAAGCCCGTTTCGAAAATGATCAGTTACTGGACGGTAAAGACATTTTTGTAGCTATGCCATGGTCTAAATCTACCATACATTATGGTGCAAGGTTACAGTTTGGCAAGGATGGCTACCTCTATTTTTCAGTAGGCGAAAGAGGAAATGAAAAAGAAAATCCGCAACAAATAAAGGGTAATGATCTGGGCAAAACACATCGTATTAAATCGGATGGCAGCATACCAGAAAGCAATCCATTTGTGGGCGTTTTAGGGGCCAATGCGTCTATCTTTTCTTTTGGCCACCGCAACCCGCAGGGTCTTACTTTAAAGCCCAATACCAATCAATTGTGGGATAATGAACATGGCCCCCGCGGTGGCGATGAAATTAATATTATAGAACCTGCAAAAAACTATGGCTGGCCAATTATCACCTACGGTATTAACTACAATGGAAAGCCTATGGCACCCGATACCAAAACGGCCAAAGACGGGCTGGAACAGCCACTTCATCAATGGACGCCTTCTATTGGCCCTAGCGGATTGCTATTTGTAACAGGTAAAAGATACAAAGGCTGGGAAGGCAATTTGCTAAGTGGTGCCATGCGTTTTCAATACCTAAACCGAAGTGTTGTTGAAAATAATAAGGTGGTGGAGGAAGAGATTTTATTCAAGAATATTGGCAGGGTACGCAATATTTCGATGGGGCCGGATGGCTACCTGTACATGTCGGTAGAATCGCCAGGCATTGTTTACAGGCTAACTCCAATAAAAAAATAGAATCACAAACCTTTAAACTTTTAGGTTTTCTGCAAAACGTTTCTCTATTAATAAACGTATTATAAGTAGAAAAATAACAATGCAATTAAACGGCACGGTTTTTATTGTGTAAGGCTTGATATTTTTTTTCTTTAAAATTTTTTAACATTCACCAATGCAGCACATTTAAAAAATGCCCCTAATTTGGTGTTAACAAAAATCAAAAAACTCCCTACCGCCTATCGAGACTGTTTTACACGACTCTAATTTGCTGATGCACTTTTAAAATCAACAAAAACCATGGCGGACTTCCAACATTTATCAGATACGCAGCTTGTACGCATGTATGCGGAAGGCAATGCCTTTGCAATAGAAACCCTTGTTAACCGGTACAAAGACAAGGTGTTTACTTCTATTTATTTTATGGTAAAAGACAAATACCTTGCCGAAGACCTTTTTCAGGATGTTTTCATACGAATCATTGATACCATTCGCAAGGGCAGGTATCAGGAGGAAGGTAAATTTTTGCCATGGGCCATGCGCATTGCCTACAACATGTGTGTGGATCATTTTAGAAAAGTAAAGCGAACACCCATCATTAAAACGGCTGATGGTGCCGACCTTTTTAACTGGATGCACATAGCCGATGAAAGTGCCGATACGGGCATGGTAAAACGCCAAACTTACGACCGGGTACAAGTAATGTTGGAACAATTACCTGAGGAACAAAAAGAAGTAATCATACTCAGGCACTATGCCGATATGAGTTTTAAAGAAATAGCCACCCTTACTAATTGCAGTATTAACACTGCTTTGGGACGGATGCGTTACGGATTGATTAACCTTCGTAAAATGATGGTAGAAAAGCAGATAGCACTTTGATGTATGATTTGTGATTTATGATGTTTGATTTTATCACCCGGATTATTAATCTACAAATCATTTACTCAGTTCAATCTTAAATCTTAAATCCAAAATCACAAATCATAAATATACTGTCATGCTGTATTTCTAATTGCACTCACAGCTTGTAGATAACGATTGCAGGTACCATCGCAAACGGTTAATACAGCATGACGCCAAACTAAAAAGCCCCTCAGCATACTTGCTGCGGGGCTTTTTTTTGGAGCAAGTTTTTATTTATGGATTCGTTTTATTAAAAGCCTTTTTTACAGTTTCCAAATGGGCCAGAAATTTAGGAATATTCGATTCGTACCCATAACCATTGGGCAGTAATAGTTTGCCATCGTTACCAACAAAAAGATAAAATGGTTGTGCATTGTTGTTGCTCAGCTCCACTTCAAAATCAAGGTTTTTATCTCCCATTCTTTTTAAAATATTGGTACTGTCTGTAAATGATTTTTTCCATTCGCTTTCAGGCAAAGCAAATTTATCATCTACATAAAGCGATACTACAATAAAATCTTTTTGCAGCGTACTCATAACTGCCGGGTCGCTTAACACTTCCTTCTCCATTTTACGGCAGTTGGCGCATGAATGACCTGTAAAATCAATCATTAAAGGCTTTTTGGTGACTTTTGCAGCTGCCAGAGCTTCATCATAATCAAAGTATGATTCAACGCCGGGTATCTCGGACCCCAATATATCAGTATATTTTACAGGCTTAATGGCAGCGGATGATGTATTGGAAACTGCACTGCCACCCTGTGTATGATTAGATGTTTTGTACAAATTAAAATCCTGTGTATGCTCCTCCGGAAGCCATGCACTTATCCCTTTGAGCGGCGCACCCCAAAGGCCGGGTATCATATAAACTGTAAACGACAGCGCTGCTATTGCAAAAAATAAACGGGTTACAGTAAGGTAAGGCTGCCCGTAATCGTTCTTGGGCAATTCGTCATCGTGGCTCAGTTTTAATTTACCTAATAAATACAGGCCGAGCAGACCAAAAATTACAATCCATAAGGCCAGATAAACTTCCCTATCCAGCAAACGCCAGTGGTAGGCAAGATCGGCACTGCTTAAAAACTTAAGGGCAAAGGCCAACTCAATAAAACCAAAAACAACTTTTAAAGAATTGAGCCAGCCGCCACCTTTAGCCAGCTTATTAAGTAGCGATGGAGATAATGCAAACAAGGTAAATGGCAAAGCAATGCCAAGACCAAAACCACCGAATGCAATGGTTCTTTCGGCAAGGGAAAGCCCCGGTGTTACTGCGAAATAGGAAATAAACGGTGCAGTGCAGCTAAATGAAACTACAACCAACGTTAGGGCCATAAAGAATATGCCAATCACACTTTTATTATCTGCTTTGGAGTCAATAGAATTGGTCCAGGAAGAAGGGAGGGTAATTTCGAATGCTCCTAAAAAAGAAATACCAAAAACAAGGAACAATGCAAAAACGAAGATGTTGAATGCCGCACTGCTTGCAAAGTCGTTTGCAAAACCTGCATTGCGGGTAAGGCCAAATATGAAACCGATAATGGCGAAAATGAGAACGATAGACAATGAATAAATAACGGCATTTTTAACGCCCTGCTGTTTGGTTTTACTGCGTTTTAAAAAGAAGGATACCGTAACCGGAATCAACGCATAAATACATGGAAATATCAGCGCCAAAATACCTGCACCAAGGCCTGCAAGAAAGACAGATAAGATGGATCCGTACTTTTTAGGCTCATTTGTTGTGGAATTTATGGTAGTGTTGGCCGCAGTTTCATTGCTAATCTTTACATCAAAACTTTCGCCGTCACTAGGAAACTCATCTCCTTTTTTACCCAACCACGCTATATCCCCATTAATGGTTTTAACACTGTCATTAGCAGATATATGTAGCGGAACTACAAACTCCACACTATCTGCAAAGGCACGGTAACTCAGTTCGCCATTAAACACTATTAGAGTTCCTTTTTCGGCAATAGTATCTGATAAAAAACGGTATTTATTCAGCGAACTATCAAAATTTACAACACTAACAAAGGCATCTTCCTCACTTTTTTTATTTGCTGAAAACAGTTGTAAACCCTTGCTAATATTGGCTTTAGCTCTAAACAATACCACGGAATCGCTTGTACGTTCTGCACTAAATGCAAACTGCACAGGCTTATCCTGTGCAGTGGCCGCCATTACAAATGCTGAAAGCAATAAAATGGCTAAAAATTTCTTCATCATAATTAGGTTCGGAAGTTTAAAAAACAAGAAAGCCTATTCGCTGGTTCCAATGTTCACTCGTTTATATGTTCGAAAATTATTATTGTAACACTTGTGAACTTATGAACCTGTGCAAAATTTAACTACAAAAGACTAACAGAAAAAGTTTTGGTAGTGGGCGGCAAACATTGTTTGTCATCGCAGGTCATAAATTCAAGTTCGCCGGTAATATTCGTTTTTACGTTGGCTTTCAGCTTAAATACCTGTACTATATCCACAGTATTTTCATAAAATTTCACCATTTCGCCTGATGAAGGA
>JAYUTQ010000104.1:0-1943 GCA_043755055.1 Chitinophagaceae bacterium
CAATACAAAGACCTGCCCGCCAGTATTGGGCGGTAATGGTTTTCAGTTGGCCTTCCCGTTCTTTAATAAATTTCTTAATGGCTTCAGCCTGGTTTAGGGTACTGCTTAATCCCTTTACACTTGCAAGTGTTTCTTTTATCTTTCCATCTGCATCAGGTAGTTTGCCTTTGAGAAATCCTAGTACTCCTGTCATGCTATCCAGTGAGGCAACATAAGAGCCACTAAATGATGCGGTAAGTTTCTTTGTTTTATCAGTAATTTTTTGTTGCAGGGCAGTATAGGCTTCTGTGCTATTGCCCATTAATTCTTTCACCTTAAAAGAATCGATTTTATGGAGTGCTGTATATATTTTGTTTTCCTGTTCCTGTAGCGATTGGAGGGCTTTGGTACTTTGTTTGGTAAGGCGGTCTTGTAGTTTGGTGGCTTTCTTTTCTAGTGAGTGGTAGTATTTGTTGGAAATTTTGTTGCTGTTAATGATACTATCCTGTGCTACTACAATTCCTGCCGGTAATAAGCAAAAAATAACTATTGCAAAAAACTTACTTGTTTTCATAGCCACAGTTTTGGATAAAATGATGCCCTGCAACAGGTGAAGCAGGAAATAATGTTATGATTTGCAACTATTTGCACCGTCTTAACATCTTTTACCAAAAGTGAACAGAAATTGTAAGAATAAAATTTCGATTTCGTAAAAAACTGTTCGATTTTGGAATATTTTCGTTTTTACCACCAAAAAATCCACACCAAACTATGCAGGCTGCAAAAAACAAACTATTGGAGTTGCGAAAAAAGAATAACCTTACACAACCTAAAATGGCCGAAATGTTAAACATGAGTGCCAGTACCTATAATAAATACGAAACCAATCCCGGCAGAATGAAAGACGACCTAAAACAGCACATTGCTAATACATTTCATATTCCTGTTTCGGAACTGATGCCAGAAAACGGGAATGCAATTTTTGAAAATGGAAGTACCAATAACGGTAACGGCGTAGTAAACGCACAGCATTACTATCATGTACCAAAAGAATTACTGGATAGTATTGTGGAACAACAAAAGGCACTAACCTTGTTATTGGAGAAGATGGCGGGTAAAATCTAGTTATCCTCAATTTTAATCGTAAGTATAACTACCTTATATAGTTAATATAACAACAATAAAAAAGCCTGATAAACTTTGAAGTTTATCAGGCTATATTTTTATAAAAGCGTTTAGAAACAATAGTATGTTTCTACAAAATATACTCCGCAACGGGCAAAAGGGTGAATTTTTGAGTTGTGGAATGACTAGTTGTGGAGCTGCACCAGGGATAGTAGTGGAAAGCCCACAGGCGGCGTGGAGAGCATCATTTGCAAAGCTATGGTGCTTATTCGCCGCCGAGGACTTGGAACGGATAGCCCGCCCGGGTGCCCAAATTCCTATCTACAGTTTTATGCGTTTCTAACCACTAATTACCAATCAACCAATCCCTAATTACCACCTTTCACTACGTTGTGGCTGTCTGCCGGCGTTGTTGCTGTTACCATTGGTACGGTTGCGGCCATTGTTGTTAAAGTTGCGGCTTGGGCCAGGTCGCTGTGGCGACGATGGCTTTGGTGCATGATATTTTTTATCCAAACTAATATCTTCCATCTGGTAAGGATTATTTACTTCTATAGGAATGGATTTTCCAATCAGCTTATGTATATCCCGTAAAAATTCCTTTTCCTCATCATCGCAAAAAGAAAAGGCGATACCGCTGAAACCTGCACGGCCAGTACGTCCGATGCGGTGTACATAGGTTTCAGGAATGTTTGGCAATTCAAAATTGATTACATGGCTAAGTTCCTCTATATCAATACCACGGGCAGCAATATCGGTAGCTACCAATACCCGGGTGTTGCCGTTTTTAAAATTGGCCAATGCATTTTGCCTGGCGTTCTGCGATTTATTGCCGTGTA
>JAYUTQ010000105.1:0-1942 GCA_043755055.1 Chitinophagaceae bacterium
AAGAATGCTGTTTTGGGGCACTCGCTTCAGTTATTTTTTTGGAAGGTTTACTGGTCTTGAAATTTTCCTTTGCTTTCATTTTTTAAAATTAGCATTTCGCTCCTTTTGGGCTCAGGTACGGCCTCAAAATTAAACGGACAATGCCTGCAACCGTTACCACAGCAAAAACCTTTGTCTAAATGGTATTTTTCTGTAAGCACTATGTAGCCATGATCGTTGTAATAAAAATCAATCCCCTCAATGATGTTCGTATTCACTAATCAATTGTTTTAATTGTTCGTCTTTATCAGGTAACGTTTCGGCCGGCAGCACAAACTGCAGGTAATGTATACGCCCACTTGCAGAAATGTCTAATCCTTCGTAATGTGTTTTAATGTGTAACAGTTCGGGTTCTGTCGCCTGCCTGTATACATCATTATAATCCTTAACTATTTGCAAGCCATAAAGTTCAATCACCGTTTTGGTAAACTGGTACAATACAGGAGAATCTGTTTTTAAATTAACCTTGCCGCCTGTTTGTAATATTTTTTGGTACAATCTTAAAAACCTGGGATGCGTAAGCCGCTTTTTTGCCTTGCTTAGCCGCAGTTGCGGGTCGGGAAAGGTGATCCATATTTCTGCTACTTCGCCTTCGGCAAAATAATCGGTTATTTTATCTATTTCAGTTCGGAGAAAAGCCACATTGGCCAACCCGTTTTCGAGTGCATATTTGGCTCCAATGTACATACGGTTGCCCTTTACATCCAGGCCAATAAAATTTTTATCCGCAAACATTTTACCTAGCCCAACGGCGTATTCACCCTTACCACAGGCCAGTTCAAGCACCAGCGGATTTTCGTTGTTGAAAAAACCCGGCCATTTGCCTTGCATAGCTTCGGGGTATTCCATTACGTTGGCAAACGATTTTATTGCTGCAAAACGGATGAGTTTTTTTTGTGCCATGGCGGCAAATATATGGTTTGCTAAGTTTTGGTTTGTGATGTTACAAACCAGATAAAAGGTAAAAACAAAATGCAGGATAAAAAATGAAAGCCACTTAAAATAAGAAACGGCTTGTGTAATAAGCTCACAACTGCTATTTTGTTTACAAATTATAGTTATGATAAAATTGTTTCTTTTACTCCTTGTATTGGCATCTGTTTTATCCGGTTGCGAATTCAATTGTTCGGTGGGCAAAACAGATAACGGCACTACTACTAAAACAGTTACCTCTGATAATGCCGGTGGCCTTACCGGTGCAGTAATTAAAAATAATATAGAACTGGAGGCCTCGGATGTAAAAGTGAGCAGGGCTTACCTGAGTGTAAATAATGGCACCCTGCTGGATAGTAATGTTGTAAACCTGAACCAAAAAATTTCCTGCACAGTAGTAGCCGATACCGGCTGGACTAAAATTGATAGCAAATCTTTTATAGGCACATCGGAAAAAGTAACGGGTAGCGATGGCGCTGTTTTATTGGATGCCAAAGATTTATTTATAGAATACGACAGTGCCGGCCTATCGGCAGAAGATGCAAAAGTTATTACCATCAGCGCTACTGTAAGCAGTAAAATACCCGGTGTAGATATGTACAAAGTAGATTTTAAAATATGGGATAAAAAAGCAAATGGTATGATTATGGGCAAATTTAAATTCAGGGTACGTTAAGTTTTTTAGGAAGACTTATAATTTATATATGTACCCCAAATACCATATTTAAGAAATACTTTGCTGAGAAGGGAAGATGCCACAGGCAATACAGATGAATCCCGTACGTACGGGACCAATGTCGCTTCATAGCATTACAAATGGCCGGCTAATAAATTACCCTAAAGGTTTTTTAAGGTACTCCTGTAAATCTTTTACATACAAATCAAAAGCATCAATTCCTTTTGGGGTGATTTTACAAATAGTTAGCGGATAGTTGTCTTTAAATTGCTTGGTTACATCCACATATCCGGC
>JAYUTQ010000106.1:0-1941 GCA_043755055.1 Chitinophagaceae bacterium
CTATCTTTTCATCGCTTGGCGATTTACTGCTAAACTTACTGGCCATCCTCTGGATCTTATATTTTTTAAGAACCCACGAAAAAAGATGGCTATCTAAACTCAAAAAATTCTTAATTTCAACACAACGCTTTTTTGCAATAAGTAGTATTGTAAGCCTTGTAATTTTCACATTTGTAATAGCCGAGGTTACACGCCAATTAATTCAGCACCCCGCTGTGTCGTTTGATGTATCTAACTTTTTTAGCCTTGGTTGGGACACTTTGCTGGCAATAGTTTGTTTGTACTTCATGGCGGTTATCCATTATATTTTTTTACATACAGCCAACAAAATTTATACTAAACTATGGCCACTTCAAAAAAATAAGAAACCCTTTTTAGTTGCAATAACCGGCCTTTTATTACTTACCATTTCGCTAAACAAGGCCAATACAACACTGCTTTTATTTGTTTTGTTATGGCTCCTTCTTTCTTTTTTACTGGAAGATTTGATACCGCAAAAACTGGCTGAAAAAATAGCACCTTCTGCCAACTTTTTATGTTGGATGATATGGTATGCATTAAGTGGGATGCTGCTGGTATTAGGTCAAAACAGTACTAAAGATGTTGAAAAAAGAATTAGGGTAGCGCAGAAATTGGGGATACAATCCGATGTTACTGCGGAGCAATTAATGAACATTGCCATTATTAGCCCCGAAATAAAAAACATGGCGGCAAATTTTAATTCGTTTTACGATTCTACCTATAATTACTATTTTAAAAACACTATTAAAGACCGGTATTTTTCAAATTATTTAAGCAGCTACGAAACCAGTCTTTACATTTTCGATCCTTCGGGAAAAGCCCTATTCAATAAAGATTCTACCTCGTTCGAAACATTGAACACCATTACCGAACAGCAAACACAAACCACCAAATTCCCGGGTATTTATTATTATGAAAGTACGTTCGAAAAATTCAGCTACCTCATCAAACAGCCGCTTTTGGTTCCGGGGTGGTCTGCAGATGCTTATCTTTTTATTACAAGTACACCTACCCGTTTTAACAAAGACGCATTGGTGCCCGAATTATTAAAGCAATTGCAGGAAAATAACAAAGATTATACTGCTAATTATAGTTACGCCGTTTACGATAAAGTGAAATTGATAAGCAGTAATAAAGACTATCCTTTTTTAACTGAATTGGAAAAAGCCGATTTACCCAAATCGGAAATTGAAATAAGAAAACAGGAAGGTATTGATCAGCTTTGGTACAATGCAGGAAACGGCCGTACAGTAGTGGTAGTAAAGTCGGGTAGCCTGCTTAGAGATGGTATTACAGTTTTTGCTTACCTGTTTGGCACATTCATTTTATTAACCCTGTTAGAAAAGTTGCTGGCTACATTTATCATTAGAAAAACTAAACTCAAAGACGGCGTTTTTAATTTTTCCAGGCTATCTATCAATCGAAAAATTCATGCTACTATTTTGTTAGTATGCTTTTTGTCGTTTGTTATTATTGGATTTGTAACCATCGAATTTTTTATTTACCGCTTTCACCAAAACAATACCAACCGGCTTTCAAAAGCTATTACACTTGTAAATAACAATCTTCAAAAAAATACATTATTAAACACATATTTGAGCCGGCAAGAAAATGGTAATACAGAAGAAATAAAAACCGGTGTAGATGCTATTATTAAGCGGGTGTCTGAATTACAAAATGTAGACATCAATCTTTTTAGTGTTACAGGCGATTTGGTAGCTACATCTCATCCCATCGTTTTCGAAAGAAATATTATTTCGAAAAAAATGAATGAAAAAGCATTTTTTAACCTAGCAATAAAAAAGAAAGTTCAGTTTCTGCAAAACGAAAACATTGGTACATTACAATATTCAAGCATTTATTTACCGGTAAGAACAGATTCAGGCACAACAATCGGCTTTCTCAACATACCCTATTTTT
>JAYUTQ010000107.1:0-4260 GCA_043755055.1 Chitinophagaceae bacterium
CCTTTATTAACAAAATTGTGATTTCAAATTCTAATTTTTCTGAGAAGCAGATTAAATAAAATCCGTTTATATCTGTCTCATCCATCCTATCCGTGTTCAAAAAACATTTTTTAAATGCAACCATATTCCTCATAATTTCAACTCATCATTCAACCAAAAAACAAAAAAAACGATGGCTTACAACATTACCGACATTGAAGGTATTGGCCCGGCCTACGGCGCCAAACTAAACGAACAAGGTATTAAAACCACAGCCGATTTGCTTGAAAAAGGAAGCACAAAAAGAAATCGTACTGCCTTAGCCGAAGCAACCGGTATTTCTGAAAGTTTAATCCTTACCTGGGTTAACCATTCCGACCTTTTCAGGATAAAAGGCATTGCCGGACAGTTTAGCGAATTGCTGGAAGCAGCAGGCGTGGACACCGTAAAAGAACTGGCCACCCGCAACCCAGAAAACCTTTTTGCCAAACTGGGCGAAACCAATGCAGTTAAAGGTATAAGTGGCAGCATGCCATCAGTAGAAGGTTTAACCGCCATGATAGAAATGGCGAAAGGCCTTGAGCAAAAGGTTTTCCATTAATTTTTTTAAAATTTTTCTGAAACAAAGAGGCTGTCTCAATAAAGTTGGGGCGGCCTCTTATTATTGGGTGTGATAATGAAAAGTATTTTCATTTATCTGATTATTCAACCATGTACATTTTATAAATTCTCATTGATGGGGTCATTACCTATTTACCATTAATTTGATGGATTTATTGCACTCCAAAAATTACTGTACACTATACTGTAAAATAATTTCACTACTTTTTCTTTGGCTGAATGAATCTGATTATTTTTCCAAACAAAACCCTAACTAAGTTGAAATTTATAACCACTTTTATTTTTATTTTAGTGTTGGGCTTTTGTGCTGCCATTTATGCACAAGACCAGCAAAAAATTGCTTCCGTTTTACAAAAAATAGACGATGAAAAAACAGACACCGGTAAGGTGATGCTATTAAATAGTTTGTACGTAGAATATAGAGAATACGATAGCAGTAAGGCCATGCAATATGTAAACGAAGGCATAGCATTGGCAAAAAGTATAGGTTTTGATAAAGGCGAAGCCTTGTTACTAATGAATAAGGGTGTTTTTTTAAACCTCAACGGAGAGAATGAGGCAGCCAAAAACCTGATTCAGCAATCGCTGCAAATAAGAAAACGGATCAATGATTTTGCTGGTCAGGGTTTTTGCCTACGGTCGTTGGGCAATATTGAATATGATAGAAACGACTACGAAAAGGCATTAGCCCTGTACTTACAAGCCGCACCATTATTTGAAAAAGGAAACGATAAAAAAGGTTTGGCGGGCAATTATATTTGGGTGGGTAATGTATTTAACGAAGGGCTGCACCAATACGATAAGGCAACGGAGTATTTTACTAAAAGCCTGACCCTTTCCAGGGAACTCAACGACTCTTCGCTTATAAGCTACAACTATAACAACCTCGGCCAGGCCTTCTATTTTCAAAAAAAATACAAACAAGCTTTTGAATATTACTATGCCAGCAGAGACATAAAGCGGTTACTCAATGATAAAAGAGGACTTGGAAATGCATTTGGTAATATTTCGAACATTTACTTTGATACGGCGAATTATGCATTGGCGCTTGTTTATAACGATAGTGCATTGCAAATAAGAAATGAACAAAATGATAAAAAAGGCATTGCAACCTGTTTAGCTAATGGAGGCAACATACAATTATTACTAAATAATTATCAGGCAGCTTTTGATAATTACCAAAAAGCATTGAACCTTGGCAACGAAATAGATTTTAAAGAACCTGTAATTGAAGCTTATAATGGCCTCAGCAAATACTACGAGCAGTCAGGCAATCCCATACAAGCTTTGGCATTTTATAAACTTTATAAAAATGCCAACGACAGTGTGTACAACAGCGATATTGCAGAACAGATAGCCGGATTACAGACCCGATACGAAACCGCAAAAAAGGAACAGGAAATAAAAGACAAAAATTTTCAGATAACCAAACGGAATTACTGGATTGCAGCCATCAGCGTTTTGTTACTACTCGGTTCGTTGCTAGGCTATAATTACTACCGCCGTTTTAAACTGAAAAAAGAGAAACAACTACAGGCAGAAATCATGCATCAGCAGGATATTGCCACCCGTGGCATATTACAGGCCGAAGAAAACGAAAGGGAACGCATTGCCAGAGAATTACACGATGGGGTAGGCCAAATGATGAGTGCCGCCAAAATGAACCTGAGTGCCATGGAACACGACCTGGCATTTACCAACGAAAACCAGAAAAATGCATTCGACAGAATTGTAAATCTGGTAGATGAAGGCTGCAAAGAAGTACGCACCGTAAGCCACCAAATGATGCCGAATGCATTGCTGAAAAAAGGGCTTGCAAGTGCCATCAGGGAGTTTATAGATAAGATAGACAGCCGTGTTTTAAAAGTGGATCTGTACAGCGAGGGCCTTAACGAACGCATAGACACCAACACCGAAACAGTGCTGTACCGTGTGGTGCAGGAATGTGTAAACAATGTGATCAAACACAGTGGTGCCAACCATCTTGATATATCGCTTATAAAAGATACAGATGGTATTAGCGTAACAATCGAGGACAACGGAAAGGGCTTTGACACCACTCAAAAAGCAAACTTTGATGGCATTGGATTAAAAAATATCCGCACCAGAATAGAATACCTGAAAGGCACAGTAGATTTCGACAGTACGCCTGGTAATGGAACATTGGTAGCCATTCATGTGCCGGTGGCAGGATAAGTTTTCCGCCTGTTCGGGATAAAAAATCCCAATCTTTACTGTCTTCTTTATAAAACAATTTTTAACCAACCAACAATTATGCAAAATTTTAAAAACCATGGCCGGATGGTGCCTTTATACCATTACATACTTGGCACACTTGTGCTAGTTGTAATCGTTTTCTCCATAGTAAATCTGTACAATAACTTTAGCGATCCACACCATCATTTTGCAGCGGTGTTATTATTTGTCATCAGCATCATTCTATTTCTAGTGGCCTATTTTACACGTTCGTTTGCTTTAAAAGCACAAGACAGGGCCATTCGTGCCGAAGAGAACCTGCGTCATTTTGCCCTTACGGGAAAACTATTAGACAGCCGTTTAAAACTGAATCAAATCATTGCCTTACGGTTTGCTTCCGATGCAGAATTTGTAGCATTAGCCAAAAAAGCCGTGGATGAAAACATGGGTTCAAAAGCTATTAAACAAGCGATTGTTAATTGGAATGAAGATAATTACAGGGTTTAACGTCGACGTTCGACAGTCGACGGACGACGGTCGACTGCATTTTGTTAAAAAACCGCCACAATATTCGTGGCGGTTTTTTTGCTTATGCATTGCTAAATATCATTGCATCACTAGTACAACTAATTATCTTGTCATCTAAATTCAGGTTATGACCCATCAACGAATCAGCAGCTTAAGTCTTTTCATTATTACCCTATTTAGTTTTTACTCCGCAATGGCACAAAAAAATTTTAATTACGATACCGCCTGGAAAAAAGTGGAAGCTTTTCAAAGCAAAGGCTTGCCCAAAAGTGCATTGGAAGAAGTAAAGAATATTTATGCAAAAGCAAAAGCCGACAAGCAGGAAGCACAGCAGGTTAAAGCCCTGATTTTCCAAAGCCAATTGGTAATGCAGGTGGAGGAAAATGAGTGGATTAAAAATGTAAATGGGTTGGAAGCCGAAACCCTTACTGCGACTGAGCCTGTGCGACAGATCCTGAACAGTGTTACTGCCGATTTGTACTACAATTATTTCCAAAATAAACGCTACCAGATTTACCAAAGAACCAATACAAACAACTTTAAAAAAGACGATCCGGAAACCTGGACCATTACTGATTTCCACAAAAAAATTGCGGCTTTGTACGAAAGTTCTTTGGCCAATGCCAAACTGCTGCAAAGCACCAAACTGGATAAATACGACCCGATTATTATTAAGGGAAACATGCGGAACCTCCGCCCTACCCTATTCGATTTATTGGCCTGGAAGGCGTTGGATTATTTTAAAACCGACGAAGCAGATATTACCAAACCAGCCTATGCTTTTGAACTGAATGATGCTGCATCGCTGGCAGCGGCACCAATTTTTATCAAGTACAAATACGAAAGTAAAGACAGCAGCAGCCTACAATTAAAAGCCGTAAAACTATACCAGCAAATACTGGCTTTTCATACAAACGATGCTAATAAAGCAGCCTT
>JAYUTQ010000108.1:0-9922 GCA_043755055.1 Chitinophagaceae bacterium
TAGCTTTCGCTACCACCAACTATTACCACATCAAAGCCAAACTCTTTGGCAAAGTCAATAGCTACCAGCATTTCCTTTACGATATCGCAATGCACAAAGAATTTTTGCTGCTTATTAAACAAAGCTTTTGTAGCCTCATATTTCAGGTTTTTTTCTGCATGGTTGCCTTCGGCTAAATAGGCTTTGGCTTCACGTAAAAATGATTTTACGGCTGAGATTTTTTCCAGCCCTGCCTTTACAAGGTCTTCTGGTGCGGCTGGGCCACGTAAAAATGCTGCAAATGGGTTGGGCCGGTTAAATAAAGAAGGCATATTAAAGTGCATGGCATTTTCTATTTTATAAGCCGCATCTTCCCAGTTCCATGCATCCAATTGCACCACGCTACCCGAGCCGCTGATGGTACCACCCTGTGGCGCCACACCTGCCAATAAAATACCATTCGAACGCAGTACACCAATTACTTTACTATCGGTATTGTAGGCCACAATGGAACGTACCGATGCATTGTTATCGCCAATTTCTGCGTAGTCGTTAGAAGCCCTTACGCCGCTGCCAATTTCATGCAAACCCAAATCGGAGTTGGATAAAATAAGGCCGGGATACACATGCTTTCCTGCCGCATCAAACACTTTTACATCATCTGCCGGAATGGCCATATTGGTTCCCACCTGTTCTATTTTTCCCTTGCTCACCTTAATGGTGCCGTTTTGAATAACGGTTCCGTTACCCACGTGAATCGTGGCGTTTTTGATAAACAGCAAGCCGTTATAGGCCTTTGCCGGATAGACGTCGTCTTGTGCAAAAGCACCAAGGGATAACAGCGAGGCCGCTATATATATTGATAATTTTTTCATTGTACTAAAGTTGTTTTTAAAAGCTACTCAAATTCTTTCCTGGTAAACTAATCAACCGATGAACCCAATCAACTAATTCCCAATCTCATCACCATCCACAATCAACAACCCGTGCTGATGCTGATGATCGTTGCAGGTATTCATGATTTCCATACTTGGCGTTGCGGCTGCCATCGGGAACCCGGCCCGCTTTTCACCCATCATTTTCTGGCTGAGGCGGTTTCTTTCTTCGGCTATTTTTTTGCGCAGTTCCAGATCACGGTCACGGTCGAAATAAACGATGCCGTCCACAATTGTTTTTTGGGCAATGGCATAAATGCTCAACGGATTATCGCTCCACAAAACAAGGTCGGCATCTTTACCAGCTTTAATAGAGCCCACACGGTCGGCTATATGCAGCATTTTAGCAGGGTTTAGCGTTACCATTCTCAGGGCTTCGTCTTCGGTAAGGCCGCCATATTTTACACTCTTGGCAGCTTCCTGGTTCAGGCGGCGGGCCATCTCGGCATCATCACTATTGATGGCTACGTTTAAACCAACCCTTGTCATAATGGCTGCGTTGTAAGGAATAGCGTCTTGCACTTCCATTTTGTAATACCACCAATCGCTAAAGGTGGAAGCACTTGCTCCATGTTCTTTCATTTTGTCGGCCACTTTGTAGCCTTCCAGTATATGGGTAAATGTGTTTACAGGAAACTTGTATTTATCAGCCACACGTAATAGTGCGGTGATTTCGCTTTGTACATAAGAGTGGCAGGTAATGAAACGCTTCCTGTTCATAATCTCTACCAGGGCATCCAGTTCCAGATCCCGGCGAACGGATTTTCCATTAGCACCTTTCATAGCAGCTTCGTAATCTGTTGCTCTTTGAAAAGCATCGGCCAGTACTTCTTCCACGCCCATACGGGTATCGGGGAAGCGGGTATTGCCGGTAACGGCGGTAGTACGTTTTACGTTTTCGCCAAGGGCAAATTTGATAAACGGATCCCAGTTTTTAAATTTCAGGTCTTCATCATTTACACCCCAGCGGAGTTTGATTAACTGTGTTTGTCCGCCAATGGTATTGGCACTGCCGTGCAAAATGTGCGATGATGTAACACCACCGCTTAGCTGGCGGTAAATATTGATATCGTCAGGGTTTAGGTTGTCACCAATACGCACTTCAGATGTAACAGAC
Organism: Chitinophagaceae bacterium; assembly: GCA_043755055.1. Classification (GTDB taxonomy): domain Bacteria; phylum Bacteroidota; class Bacteroidia; order Chitinophagales; family Chitinophagaceae; genus JAZKFT01. The sequence goes on from JAYUTQ010000108.1 coordinate 2,032, forward strand.
TGTCCACCTTCATTGGTGCTTGATGAAGCAATATGTGAGTGTTCATCAATGATACCTGCGGTAAGGTGCTTGCCCGAACCGTCAATCACTTTGGCTCCTGCAGCATCCAGGTTTTTGCCTACGGCAGCTATTTTTCCATTCTTTACTAAAACATCCGTGTTCTCCATTTTGCCTGCGGCTTCGTTGGTCCACACGGTTGCATTTTTAATCAGCAGGTTTTCCTGCTTCGGCATTTCTTCCCAACCATACCCGTTAAAAGGATAGGTTACATTACCCATTTTTATCGGGTCTTTCTTTTTTACAGAATCCACTTTGGCCATGGCCGCTTTTACAAATGTGGCACTCCAGGTAAGCTTGTTACCCATGGTATCTACACCCATACCTTGCCATACATCGCCATTGCTTACACCACTCAGGCGAATGTTAGGGCCGGTAGTTGCAGTATTAGCACCGCCTGCTCCACCGGGGCGGCCGGCACCGGGCATGCCAACGGGAGGTGTCCTGCTAGAATCGCTGCCCATGCCACCCGGTCTTCTCCTGCTTTTATTCGCCACCGGCGAAAAACTCAGCTTTACCATTTTACCATCAAAACTGAATTTGCCGGTGAGTGTATCACGGCCAATTACACTGGCATCGCTGTTGCTTTTTACATCCAGTATATAATTGCTGCTGCCTGCGGCAGAATTAATAACGAGGTTATAAGTGCCTGCAACATTGTTCCAGCTATCTTCTTTTATTGCGTATTTATCGCCTTGTACCCAATTTTGGTAAATGGTAGTTTTTTCGCCAAATACCGGTCCGCTTGTGATGAGAAAGTTGGCCAGTTTGCCTGCATCGAGGCTACCCACTTTATCGTAAACGCCAAGTAAAGTGGCTGGTGTTTTAGTGAGTGCTTCCATTGCTTTGGTTTCGCTAAGGCCATAATCAAAAGCCTTGCGGAGATTGGTCATAAAAGTTCTGGCGTCCCGTAAATCAGCGGTGGTAAAAGCAAAACTGATACCGGCTTTTTCCAAAGCTGCGGGGTTAGATGGTGCCATTTCCCAATGTTTCATATCGCTAAGGCTTACAAACCTGGCATCGTTGGGGTCTTCCACATCCATGGCCTGCGGGTAATTAAGCGTTACAATTAGCGGGGCTTTTGTAGCTGCCATTTCGCTAATTCGCTGGTATTCGTAGCCACTAGCTTTAATAATGTATTGGGTGCCAAACTCTTTGCCAATCCTGTCGGCACGAAGTACATTCCACTTAGTGGTTTGGTCGCCGCTGCCACGTTCCATTATATCAAAAATCTGAGGCAGATTTTGGTTGTCGTTCCATGCCTGCAGGCTCATGTTGGCGCCCTCTTTTGAGGGCTTGTTTTTATACCAGTTGGCATCAATATAGCTTTGGCGGAGCAGGGCTATACTACCCATCATACTGCTTGGATAGCTTTGGCTGCTGGTGCCCTTGCTAAAAGAATAATGGGCCGATGCCTTATCTTTTACAATCACAAGGTTTTCTTTTTCATTGGCAAGTGTTACTACCACACCAGTGCCACGGGCTATACCATCTTTCTGGTGGGTAAGCACCGTGCCAAAACCACCTTCCCTAAGGCCTTTAGCTTTTGCCTCGTCCACGGCAAACAGCGATGCACCCTGTACTTCCGGCTTTATGGCCTGATTCCATCCATAAGCACCTTTTGTGTTGCTCGACAGTTGTGCCGGTGCCCGAAAATCGAAACCGGTGGTGGCACGTTGCGGACCGGAGATACCATAATCGCTGTAGATATCGATAAAAGACGGGTAAATAAACTTGTCTTTACAATCAATTACTACCGCATCTTTAGGGATGGCGATGCCAGCACCTACGGCTACAATTTTGCCATCACGGATCACCATCGTGGCATTTTGCAAAGTGGTTTGTGCGTCTTTTACGATTGTGGCGTTGGTAAATGCGTAGCAGCCATCTCGTGGTTCGGCCACACCATTTACAGGAAATGTAGGCTGTGCCGAAGCATAGATAATGCTGCATAGCATAGCAAATAACCAGAGCGATTTTCTCATCATGGTTCAGTTATGTTTTAGTAAAGAAAAAAAGTTGGCTAAATCTACAGGAAATGAATGTTGGAACAATGATGAAGGAAAGTTTTTTGTATAGGCGGCAAAAGGGATGTTGAAGGTTGTTTTAAAATGTTACCTGCCAACATGTAATATTTTTAGCATACGGCTAAACTAAAGATGCAGGCTCAAAACGTTGAGCCTGCATCTTAATGTGTGTATTGTACGGGTGATCGTTCGTTATTTCTTTATTGTAAGGTTGAATCCCGTTTTCACCGTAACTGTTGCCCCCGGGTTTACCCGCAAGGTTCTGATGGTTGCATTGGAATTCAACTGAGGGAAGTTTGGTTTGCCAGCGTTAATAATTACATCACTATTATCGGTTGGCAACGCACCGCAGCTCCAGTTGGCCACATTCTCCCAGGCCGTGCTTACGGCTCCAGTCCAGCTGATATTAAGTTTTATGGTGTATTCCTGGCTGGGCGTAACTCCATTTACTAACGCCCTGTATTTGTAACCATAAATGGTATTAGGTGGATTGGTGATGGTGAGCGAACCGGTAGTAGCTCCGCTGTAAATTCCGCCGTTGGTAATGTTGGCGAACCCGCCACCATTGTCTACCTGCCATTGGTAAGTGGCACCGCTAATATTGCTCGGCAAGGTGATGGTAGAGCCGCTACAAAGATTCAGGTTCATATTGTTGCCGCCAATATAGAAACCGCTAAAACCATCCACATCTATATCCAAAGAATACATGGTGCCGAGGTCTGCAATAGTAATGGCACTATTGGGTATAATAACTGCATTGCCACCCGGTTGCGGGCTAAACAGGCTATCTTCCATGGGTCCTGTGTATTTAGTAATGGTTAGACTGTTAATGCCATCCGGGAAACTGGCAGGGTCGGCGGCAACGAGGTTATTAAACTCCGTTTTGGATATGTAAAAACGAACCCGCTTTATACCCACCGGTGCAAATTGGCTAGTGATTTTAAAGCTTCTTTTCAGGTATATATTTCCGTTGGGCGATGTGGTCACATTGGCTGTGGAGAAGTAAGTGTTCATCGTGGTATTGCCTAAAGTCAGGTTGTTGTCTTTAATGGCGCCCATCATGTTATTGCCTCCATCCCGCATGTAAACAAAGTGCCTCCATCCCGTTAAGTTTATAGTGCCGTTACCATTGGCCGAAGCATAATTAACCGGGCTGGCCGGTGCAGTGATGGTAGTGTCTTTTTCTACCCCATAAAAATCTTTAAGCCTGAAGCTGGTGGTACTTCCGTTAGGTACCAAAAATATACTGTCGGAGGTGTAAGCACCGCCGGGTAATTGCTTTACGGTATAAGCAGGGTAGCCGCCCACACCTTTAAGCTTAATAGGCGAACCATCGGGGCCGGGGCCAGGCTGACCAAAAGAGAAGAAGTAGGATGGTGCAACACCTGCAATAGCGAAAGGGCTAAAGCTGGTAATGGGTACTGAGTTTATCACTGTTCCGCCGGCCGCTGTGCCGGTGGTGCCCCCATTGCCATGATCGTCCCACTGGGCACCATTCCAATGAGCCACTTTTAAGCTGGAGAGTGGTGTTGGGTAGGTTTCGTAAGGGTTGGTGCCAAAACCTAATGTAAGGGTAACGTTTGTTGCGCCACTTAATCTTTGTACATCCCAATAGCCGGCATTGCTAATGGCGGCAGCGCCAAAACTGCCGGCTTTAACACTCGTATTAAAGCCATCAATGGAAGGGTTCTGGTGTTTATATTCCGCCTTAAATTTACTGGTGGCACCTACGGGGGCACTAATGCCTACGGTGTTGAGGGAGATGGGTCCACCTACGGGAAAGATAAATGCGGTACTACCAATTTTAGAAACCGGGCCTATTACATGGCTGGTGGCAGAAGCATTGGTATGGCCGCTTCCTGCTGTAAATATCAGTTCATTGCCTGCGCTGCTATAAATAAGGCCACTGGTAAAGTTGGCATTGTTTCTAACGGTAACAGAATCGTTGAAGGTTATTTTACCGGAACCTGTTTTCTCCATCATTAATAAAAACAGACTAATGGGCTGTGTTCCTAATTGTTCTATTGTTCCATCAGTTTCAAGATTAAATTTTACATTGTTGATATTAAAACCACTGGCAGTGTTGATGGTAAGGTTGCCACTAATTTCAATAGTATCCCCTATTGCTACATTCAAAGTTCCCCCTGTACGGGAATAACTCACATTACCAATGTATTTGTTGATGTCTGCTGCTCCATCTGCATCGTTCATTACATTACTTCCGTTACAGGAAATACTTGTGTTGCCAACTATGGTGTTCTTTCTGAAATAGGTTGCATAGCCGCCTCCGAAGGTTACATCATCTGAGGTAGAAACGTTGCCGGTTATATGGCTTTCTGTAAAGTAACCAAAATTATTACCTCTGTAACCTGTTATTTTAAGTGAGTCTACTATCAGTGTATCACGAATTACATCAAATCCGCTACTGTTAGAAACCCTTATGCTGCCCCCGCCCGTTTGGTTAACAATCCGGCGAATTTCAAAAACATTTGGTGTAGTATAACTGGCGGCAATATTTACACTTCCGCCAATGGATGTCTTAAATGCGTTATTGCCCAAATAGGTATTGCCTGCTGTGTTATTGGAATATAAAAAATTACCGACCACACTGCTACCACTATTAAAGACGTATGTAGTGCCCGGCGTAGTACGGCTAACCGTAACATTACCTGTGCATTGCATAGGTGCGGTATGTGCAATGAACATGCCTCCGGTGCCACCGCCCATAAAACTCACATTGCCGTTATAGATATTGCCAAATAATGCGCCATCGGCATCTGTAAACGAGTTGGTGCCATTGTTACTAAAGCTGGCGTTGCCGGTAATAATATTACTCCGAAGCACTGTGGAATACCCACCTGTGTAGCTGGCATCATCGGCCGTGTTTACGTTGCCTGTAATTTGGTTATTAAATAAATAACCGTACGCACTTCCCCGGTAACCCGTAACACTTACTGATGCAACCTGAAGCGTATCTCTAAGCAACTCAAACCCTGCTGAGTTAAGAACACTAATTACACCTCCTGTTGTTTGGTTGATTAGGCGGCGCATTTCGAAAAACCCTGGGGAGGCATAATTTGCTGTAATATTTATGGTACCTCCAATGCCTGTTTTGCTAGCTACATTTCCTAAATAGGTGTTGCCTGCTGCGTTATTTGTATAGGAAAAATTTCCACTTATGGTACTTCCACTGTTAAATGCCTGGGTATGACCGGCAACTGTACGATTGATGATTACATTTCCGCTGCATTGCATAGGGGCGGCTTGGGCAATATATAGCCCACTGGTGCTATTGCCTGTATAGCTCACATTACCGTTATAAGTATTGGCATCTGCTGCACCATCTGCATCCCAAAATATATTAGTTCCATTGTTGGTAAAACTTGTATTGCCAGTAATAACATTACCGCGTATATGAGTAGCATACCCCCCGGCATAGCTGGCATCATCGGCTGTAGTTACATTGCCTACAATGCTGTTCCTTAATAAGTAACCATATTGCGTTCCCCGGTAACCAATAAAACTTACGGAATTCAGGTATAAAGTATCCCGCTCCAAAATAAATCCGCGGCTGTTTTGAACGCTGATAATACCACCTGTTGTTAGGTTAATAATTCGCCTCATTTCAAAGGCATCCGGTATGCTCTTGTTGTTTACCGCTATATTAACGGTGCCGCTTATACTTGTTCTTACTGATAAATTACCAAAGTAAGAGGCACCGGTGGTGTCGTTTACATAGCTGAAATTACCATTGAGAATGCCACCACTGTTAAAAGCCTGGGTATGGCCAGGTCTTGTGCGGATAATTGAAAGGTTACCGTCGAAGCGGCTGGTATCGGCATGACTGATCAACACTGTACCGCCACCGCAGTTAAAAGTGGTGTTACCAATATAATGGTTACCAGTATTTGCCGCATCCGCGTCAAATAATGTGTTGGTGCCATTGTTACTAATGCTGGTGGCTCCGGTAAACAAATTGTTTTTAAAGTAGGTAGCATACCCACCTCCATAGGTGGCATCATCTGCAAAGGTTATATTGCCTGTTATGGAATTATTAAACACATAACCATATGCAGCGCCTCTATAACCGGTAACACTTAACGAAGCTACTTTGAGGGTATCTTTTTGTAAAAACACGCCCCTTGAATTTTGAATATTGACCGTACCACCCGTTGTTTGGTTGGTAATATTATACATGTCAAATGTTTCCGGCGAAGGGTAATTGCATGACATATTGATGGTGCCGGTAATATTGGTTTTGTTAGCATTATTACCTAAGCCTGTTTGTCCACCCACATTATTGGTATAAGAATAATTACCTATGATGCTAGCGCCGGCATTGAACATACTTGTTAGGCCCGCTACAGTACGGTTAACTGTAAGATTAACGCCGTATTGACTAGCAGAAATCTGAGAAATATATACTGGCAATGACCCGGCAATATTGAAATTTACGTTGCCATTATACTGGTTGCTGCTCCCCGCATCGCCTTCTTGAAAACTGTTTGTACCAGTTAGGTTAAAAATAATATGGTCGTTTACTGTATTGCTCCTAAAATATGCGGCATAACCACCACCTCCGGTATTGAGGTTTAATACAATGTCAGTACCCGGATTACTGTTGTTGATAGTAACGCCGTTAAAGAGTGTATAAAAGGCAACTCCATTAATCGTAAGTGTAAAGCCATTTACATTTAATTGGCAGCCCGGGCTTGTTGTAATCCCATTAATGGTAACATTGCTGTTAAGCACAGGCCAGTTGCTGCTCACCACAGACCCTGGTATGGTTACATTGCTTCCGGCTCCAGGTAAGCCACCTGTCCAGTTGCCGGCGGTGTTCCAGTTGGTGCTTACAGAGCCATTCCAGGTTTGTGCATGTACGAGGGTGCATACAAGCAAAGCAAATGCGGGTAAAATTATTTTTTTCATAATCGGGTAGGTTTAATGTGACCACATTTTTATGCAAAGGCATCAAGTGGTTTTGTAAAGAGTTAAGGGTTAATTTTTTTTTCGAATAAAAAAAAACTCCTGCTCCCGGACAATACTCCGTTTGGATTATTGACGCTTTACCAAGCGGCATAGTATTTTGAGCGGGTAAAAACAACACCGTTAATTTTACAATAGCATCACGCTATCAGCCATTTGAATCTTAAAAGAACCATAATTATATTATTGCTATTTTTTGCAAATACAAAAAATACCAGTGGACAAAACATTACCCGGTATAATACATTTGGCTATGGTGTAAACGAAGGGTTGCTACAGAGTACCATAGGGGATATAGCTGTAGATCAAAACAATTTTTGCTGGCTCAGTTTTCCGAATGGGATACAAAAATTTGATGGTAAAAATTTTGCAACAATACCGGTGCAGCCCGGGTTGCCCGATGATAAGCTGACCAGTTTTTTTAAATGCAGCAATGGCGATTTACTTGTGGCCCATTCGCAGGGCATAAGCAAATACGTAGTAGAGCAAAACGGATTTAAACAGGTGTATTTAAATCCTCCTGCTTTAAAAAGATCGGTTCATTTTATAGGCGAGGACGAGGGCGTCATTTACTTTTTGTCTACGCCGGGTACAATTGTGGGTATAGATAAGCTTACTTACAAAATAGATAAAGAGACAAAAACCAGCCTGCCTGATTATTCGGGCAATCTTAGTAACAGACCCAGCTTTAGTAGCAATATTATTAACCATCATATAGTGCTTCAATTTAATTCCCGACTATACCTGTGGAATCTTAAAAAGGGATTATTGACTGCCCAATCCGATTCTATCCCTTTATTATCGCATTACTTTTTATTAAT
>JAYUTQ010000109.1:0-1938 GCA_043755055.1 Chitinophagaceae bacterium
GCCAAAGGAAATTCTCATTGCCGTAGGGGCTTTAAACCGATGTATAAGCGGCACCAACTACCGAAGTAAATACGGTTTCGGCAGGGTTTGTTTCGCTAAGCACTACACCTGCTGCTACCACACCCAACGCTGCTAAAAAAAGCAGTATCCGCATGGCACTTGCCATTACAATGCCGAGTATGCTGCCCCTTGTAATTTGGGGTAAAGCGGCTTCGCCGGTGGTGCCACTATCAAGCAGGCGGTGGGCACCGGCAAAACTAATGTAGCCGCCTACCGTACCGCCAACCAGGGTTACAATTGCTTTGGTATTTATTTGTTCTGGTATAATGGAATGTTTTAATGCATTTAATACAGGTGGGTGCGATTGCAAAGCCACAAAAAATGTAAGCAACAACATTATTACTCCCAGTATTTTGGTAAACAAATCCATGCTTTTACCAAACTCTTTAAACCAGAAAATAAACAACGCTATTACACCACTTATTACTGCACCATACGTAGTATCAAGTCCGGTGATTACATTGATACCAAGGCCACAGCCACCAATATTGCCAATGTTAAAAGCAATACCGCCTAATACAACGAGAATGGCCAGCACATAACCTGCACCGGGTATTACCTTGTTAGCCAGATCCTGTGCCCGTAAACCGCTTACGCAAATGATACGCCAGATGTTAAGTTGTGCAGCAATATCCAACAAAATGGATATGAGTATTACAAAAGCAAAGCTGGTAAAAAGCTGTTGGGTAAATACTGTGGTTTGGGTTATAAAACCTGGCCCAATGGCCGAAGTAGCCATCAAAAAAGCGGCTCCAATAGTTGTTGTATATTTCTTATCAAATAGTTTCAATGGCAATATGATGGGCTTTTAATTGTAGGTAAATATGTTGGGCAAATGTTACAGCATGTATACCATCGCCATGAATACAAATTGTTTCTGCTTTAATGGGTAATGCAGCACCAGACTGCGTTGTAACTGTTTTTTGCTGTAGCATCTGCAGCACTTGCTGTACAGCCTTTTCATCATCGGTTATTAATGCATCAATATGCGAACGTGGTGTTAGCGATCCATCGTTCTGATACGTTCTGTCTGCAAAAACTTCGCTAACCGCTTTTAATTCTATGGCTTCAGCTTCGCCGATAATATGGCTTCCGCTTAGGCCATACACCAAAAGGTTTTCATCAAAATCTTTTATGGCTTTAACCATAATCCGGCTCAGCCATTTGTCTTTAGCCGCCATATTATACAACGCTCCATGCGGTTTTACATGATGCATAATACAACCCAACGGAAACGCTATTTTTTCAAAATTGCACAACTGTTCGCTTACCAAATCGTAGAGCATTTCATCATCCCAATACTGTTCTTTTCTGCCAAAATTTTCTTTGTCTAAAAATGATGGATGAGCACCAGCCGCAACTTTGTTTTGCAGGCATAATTCTACTGTTCTTTTTATTGTGTCATCATCGCCTGCATGGTAGCCACAGGCAATATTAGCCGAGGATATATAGGGCATGATAAGGGCATCTGTTGCTATGCCTTCGCCCATGTCGCAGTTAATATCAATTTTTTGTGCCATGTACTTTACTGAAATATTTTTAAATTAATTGCAGCTTAAACTTACAAGCTTGCTGCAATAATTTTAGTTCGTCTTTTTGAGCTATCAATAATGCTTCTGCCATATGCTGCTCCACATGTAAAAAGTGAATATAATCGCCTGTTACTGCTTGTGCCAGTTTGGGTAAATGTGCTGTTATAATAGCACCAATTCTTGGATAGCCTCCAGTGGTTTGATGATCCGCCATCAGCACCAGTACATCACCCGATGGAGGCAGCTGCATAGTACCCAAACTGGCACAAGCAGTAACAGGCGATTATATTCACTTTTTACATGTGGAGCAGCATATGGCAGAAGCATTATTGATAGCTCAAAAAGA
>JAYUTQ010000110.1:0-4254 GCA_043755055.1 Chitinophagaceae bacterium
GGCAATAATGGAAGACGACAGATACTAATTACTTAGATGAAAGACTGCAGTTCTATTTAATTATATAGGTCTTATTTTACCGCTATCATACTTATTTCAACATTTACATTTCTGGGTAAACTTTTTACCGCTACTGTTTCTCTTGCCGGAAAATCACCCTTAAAATATTTACCATAAATCTCATTTACTGCACCAAAAAATGCCATATCGCTTAAAAAAATAGTTGTTTTAACAACGTTGGAAAAATCGGCACCGGCTTCGTGTAGTACCGCTTTCAGGTTGTTCATTACCTGGTGGGTTTCATCTTCAATGCTTGAATTGTTGAGATTGTTAGTGCCGGGCACCAATGCTATTTGGCCACTCATAAAAAGCAAATTGCCTGCCAGTACAGCCTGATTATAAGGGCCTATAGGCGCCGGTGCACCTGATGTTTGAATCGTTATCTTTTCCATGAAAATTTTTTATAGTTGGTTTTAGGTAGTCCGAAAATAATGGTTTAGTAGGAAACCTTCATTTTTGCAATTCATTTATTCTAATTATGATATTAGCGATTGCAGCAAACACTGTTCAGAAAGAAGCCTTGGAGCGAAAGGGTTTAAATCAAAGTATTGAAATACTTTGGGTAAATACTTCTGAAAAATTATATGAAGTGCAAGATGCCGATGGGCTTATGGATTGTCTTTTTAAGGGGTCTTTTATTCCTGTATGCGATAAACCTTTGTTAATACACTCACCAATCGATACTTTGCTTGCACTCAATGCACCTGCAACAGTTGCAAGATTTTGTGCATGGAATAGTTTTTTGGAAAGATCGGTTTGGGAAATAGCCATTGTTGAATCTGTAGAAAATGTATGGTTATTAACCCTGATGGAGCATTTGGGTTGGAAATGCCAAATAGTAAAAGACGAACCCGGGCTTATAGCTCCAAGGGTTATCAGTATGATTATTAATGAAGCTTGTTTTGCATTGGAACAAGGCGTTAGCAGTAAAGCCGACATTGATACCGCCATGAAGCTTGGTACAAATTATCTATACGGCCCTTTTGAGTGGGCAACAATTATAGGTATCCACAATATCCAAAAACTACTTACAAAACTTTCAGAAACCGATTTGCGTTACACACCATCTGAGTTATTATCGGCCATTGATTGACCCATTACCTTAAATTTTTTCACATCAGTATTGCTGATTAATTAACATATTATAATGCCTTTGATTTTACACATAGATACAGCTACAGATTATGGTGCGGCAGGTCTTTCTCTAGATGATAATATCATTGCATCACAGGAAAGTGAGTCTCAAAAGGAACACGCCTCGTTTTTGCAGCCTGCCATAGCCCAATTAATGAAACAGGCAGGTAAATCATTGTGTGATATTGATGCTTTGTCTGTAACCATTGGGCCCGGCTCGTACACCGGTTTACGGGTAGGCCTTGCAAGCGCCAAGGGTTTATGCTATGCCCTTGGTAAACCATTAATAACTGTAAACACACTACAGGTAATGGCCTTAGCAGCCATACAAACATATACGGCAACTTATAAAGGCAGTAATCAATCACCACTTTTTTGCCCCATGATAGATGCCCGCCGAATGGAAGTATTTACAGCATTGTACGATATTGAATGCCTTGAAAAGTCAATGCCAGAGGCTCTTATTATTGATGAAAATATATTTTCTTCACAGCTGTCGGACAATCAAATCATTTTTTCAGGTAATGGTTCTAATAAAGTAGCAGCTGTTGTTCAGCATCCTAATATTACTATTATTACCACTCAACACAACATCACCCATTTGGCAGTATTGGCACTAAAGAAATTCCAATTGCATCAGTTTACAGACGTGGCATATTGCGAACCTTTGTACTTAAAACCCTTTTTCACAACTGCTATTTCGAAATTATGTTGAAAGAAAGTTGACAATTATTAAATATCATAAATTAAATTTTAGATATTTGCAATTCATAAACGAGTTCAATCTTGTCCTGTTTATTAATTAACTTCAAAAAAAACAACAAATGAAAAAAGGAAGTGGGGGTACATTTACCCTGAAACCAACGGGTGCAGAACCAATAGAATTGGATCTGCTGGAATTGAAAAAAGCCGATTTAGTAGTTAGGGCTCTGAATCACAAATTGCGTTTAGGTATTCTTAAATTGCTTTCAGAAAAACCAAAGTCACCGGTAACATCTATTTATGTAAAGTTGAAATTGGAACAATCTGTTGCTTCTCAACATCTTGCCATTATGCGTCGTGCAGGAATTGTAAAAAGCGAAAGAGATGGTAAATTTATTTACTACAGTGTAAATACTAACAGAATAATGGAAATACAAAAATTGTCTAAGAAGCTTGCCGGCTAAACTTAGTCATCCAATTTACTTAGAAAAAACAAAGCACTGCTGCAAAGCGGTGCTTTGTTGCGTTAAGGCCTTTTATTCTCGTATTTTTACCGCAAAAAAACACCCATGTTTATACAACAATTATATACCAGCTGCCTTAGCGAAGCTGCCTATTTTATAGAAAGTAATGGTGAAGCAGCGGTTATAGACCCATTAAGAGACGTAGATGCTTACATACTCCTGGCTAAGGAACGGAATGCGGTTATCAAATATATTTTTGAAACACATTTTCATGCAGATTTTGTAAGTGGCCACCTGGAGCTGGCAAATGCTACAGGTGCCACAATAGTTTTTGGCCCCAATACCGAAACCAATTTCCCCATACATCTTGCTGCGGATGGTGAGCAATTTAAGTTGGGCAATATTGCTTTGGAGGTATTGCATACTCCGGGCCACACTGTAGAAAGCACCTGCTATTTACTAAAAGATGAGGCCGGGAAAGACCATGCCCTTTTTACCGGAGATACGCTGTTTATAGGCGATGTAGGCCGCCCCGATTTAAGCAGCGGAAACCTTACAAGCGAAGAGCTGGCTGCTATGCTCTACGATTCTTTGCAAAGCAAAATTATGCCACTGGAAAATGATGTAATGGTGTACCCTGCCCATGGGCCGGGCAGTAGCTGTGGTAAAAATCTGGGGCCGGAAACACAGAGCACCATCGGCCAGCAGAAGCTTACCAATTATGCCTTACAACCACAAACCAAAGAAGATTTTGTAATGGCTGTGATAGATGGCCTTACAGACGCACCCAAATATTTTGCCATTAATGCACAGATAAATAAAGAAGGCTATCCGGCATTGGATGGCGTGGTAGAAAACGGGATGAAAGCATTAACTGTGGATACATTTAAAGAGCGGATGAAAGAGGATGATTTGATAATATTGGATACAAGACCTGCTGTAGAATTTACAAACGGATTTATACCGGGCAGCATATTTGTAGGCCTCGAGGGCCGCTTTGCCGAGTGGGCGGGAAGCCTTTTGCCTTTTGATAAACCGATGTTATTGGTTACGCCGGTTGGCAAAGAAAATGAAACCATTATACGCCTTGCAAGGGTAGGTTTTTCTACCATAGAAGGCCACCTGCAAGGTGGATTTGCCACCTGGCAACAGGCAGGAGAAAAAGTGGATATGATAATAGATGTGGAAGCCGATGAACTGGCAATGGATATACCACATGACCCTAACCTGATGGTAGTAGATGTACGTAAAGAAGCCGAATTTGGTGATGGGCATGTAAAAGATGCCATTAACCTGCCACTCGGCGAACTTACAGACCCCGCCACCATGGCAGTTCTTGAAGACCACATGAATGTATATGTACACTGTGCCGGTGGTTACCGTAGTGTAATTGCATTGAGTTTATTAAAACGGCAGGGCATACACAATGTGAGAAATGTAGCAGGTGGCTGGGCTACCATTAAAGAGCAGGAAAATATTGTTATTGAAAAGGAAGAGAGTGTATTGAATTAAGAATTATAAGGTATAATAAACAATTTTCAGGGTTTGAGATTACTGATAGAAAAAGAGAAATTGCTATGGCAAAAAAATATTTATTATGCTGTCTTTTTCTGTTAGTATACAATTTAGTTTTCACTCAGATTATACATTTTAAAGTGATATCTATTCCACTTTTTATTTCTACACCTTATCGTATTTCATGCAATCAGTTTGAAAATAGGTTTCAAGAAAGAAAAGAAGTAGAGGTAAAATCTTTAACAACTTTAAAGCTAATTGGGAAGTTATTCTCAAAATTTAAACCTGCTAAGGGGATTGCTGGAATTGATGTAAAGGGAAAATTGATTGTACAGAAAACTAATAAACAAAGAGAAGAGATTTGTTTTGATCAGTTTGG
>JAYUTQ010000111.1:0-4244 GCA_043755055.1 Chitinophagaceae bacterium
CCATAGGCCAGCAACATACGGCTGCTCTTAATATTGATAGCGATAATGCCATCTTTTGCGGCCACCGCTTTTACGCCTGTGCTGCCGGCTTCCTGTAAAATAATGGTGCCTTTTGCGGCTGGCTCCATGGTATTGAGCAGCTTCACCGGAATATTGTACATCTGAGCCGGCCAAATAGAAGCCGGGTGCAGAATTTTGGCGCCGAAATAAGCCAACTCGGCGGCTTCTTCAAAACTCATTTGCTCAATAGCCACCGTTTTTTCGCATACCCGTGGGTCGTTATTGTGCATGCCGTCGATGTCGGTCCATATTTCGCAAACAGATGCTTTGATGGCGGCTGCAATTAGCGACGCACTGTAATCGCTTCCACCACGTTTCAGGTTGTCCACTTCGCCCCTTGCATTGCGGCTAATGTAACCTTGTGTAATAAAAATAGTGGTGTCTTTATGTTCGTTAAGCAATTGGCTCAGCTTTACTTTTATGGCTCCAATCTGAGGTTCCTCGTAAGTGTCGATAGTCATAAATTCCAGAGCTGGCAATAGCTGGTGTTGGATGCCTTTTTCGGTTAGGTATACGCAGAAAAGCTTGGTGCTTAGCAGTTCGCCTTGTGCCAAAATATCTTTGTTGAGTGCATCACTAAAAGAGATTCTGAGGATGATATTAAGGAACTCAAAATGCTCTGCAATAATGGCCTTGCCCTGTGCGATGCAAACTTCAGTTTGTACCAGTTGTGTTACAAAATCCAAGTAATGGTTTTCCAGCAAATCAATCTTTCGCTTGGCGTCGGTTTTATTGCCATTGGCCATGGCATTGCTTATTTCCACTAAGGCGTTGGTAGTACCGCTAAGGGCACTGAGCACAACAATTTTACTTTCGCTATCAGCAGTTATCAATTCCGCTACCTGATGCATTCTTTCCGGCTTTCCAACGCTGGTGCCGCCAAATTTCATGATTTTCATACCCCCGGTTCCCCCCGATTTTGTTTTTGGTGAATTAAAAAATTAATGGCCGCAAAAGTAAGGGATTGTAGAGACGCCATGTTGGCGTCTCATAATTCAGGGCAATTTTTTATCGGTTAAGATTCAGACGCCAGCATGGCGTCCTTTACATTAATTAAATACATCCTACAACCCCACCCCAAACCTATTTCCCAAACCTACCAAATCATCCACCACCTGCTCCAGTAGCGGAATACCGTCCTTCATTCTAATGGTTTCCATCTCTCTTTCCGGGTCCCCGGGTATTAATACTTTTTCGTGGCCGGCAATGGGAGTGGCGGTTCTAAAGCGTTGAATCCAATGGTCCATGTGGTACTTAAAATCGGCGGCGGTTCTAAAAGCATCTATCCGCATGGCCCCAAAAAAATGGCCAATCCCTTTGCCCGGCTGATTTTCCGGCATTGGTACATATGCAGGAAATGGCGGCACCCACGGGCCGTAATTGGCACCGCTTAAAATAGCACTAAAAATATCTACTACACTACCCAATGCATAGCCTTTGTGGCTACCATGTTCACGGTCGCCGCCAAGGGGTAATAGGGCACCACCCTGTTTTAAGATATTGGCATCATTGGTATGTTCACCATCTTTGGTTTGCACCCAGCCGTCGGGCGTATCCAGTTCTTTTCTCTGTAAAATTTCCAGCTTGCCGTTGGCTGCAGTTGTGGTGGCAAGGTCGGCCACAAATGGCGGCTCCTCACCGGCAGGTATGGCTACACAAATAGGATTGGTGCCCAGCATTTTTTCGGTACTGAAAGTGGGTGCTACCAATGCACTTGCATTGGTCATGCTAATGCCAATCATGTCATGTTCCAGGCACATCATGCTGTGGTACCCGGCTATGCCAAAATGATTGCTATTACTTACACTTACCCAGCCGGTACCGCAGGTTTTTGCCTTATCGATGGCCACCTGCATGGCAAACGGCGCTACTACCAAACCAAGGCCACTGTCGCCATCCACCACCGCCGTACTTGGGCTTTCGTGGATGATTTTTACATCCGGCATTGCATTTACCCGTTTGGCTTCCCATAATCTTACATAGCCGCTTAGCCGGGCTATGCCATGGCTGTCTATGCCCCGAACATCGGCACTGAGCAACACTTTGGTGGCAGTCGTGGCATCTGTTTCGCTACATCCAATGGCTTTAAAAATGTTATAGGAAAAGGTATATAATTGGTCGTATGTGTAAGTGGCTTGCATTGTTGTTTAAACTATTATTGATGAAACTTTTTTTCTAAAACTTGATTAATGCAAGATTAAATGGATTTTTCTTATTTGAAGATTAACCTATTTTGACAAATACCACAATAAAACAATTAAGAGGTCGTCTCAAAATAAAATGAAGGTTCTGAGAATCGCATAAACGAAAATATTCTCCATCACCTACCCGAATAAAAAGAGGCTGCCTCATACTTTTGAGACAGCCTCTTAATTCAGTATTATCTTGTATTAATCCTGGTTTGTTTTACGGCATAATGATTAGCGACTTCGGCTCAATCTCCACAATTTCCACATCAAAAACCAGATCTTTACCGGCCAGAAAATGGTTGGCATCCAGCATAATTACTTCTTCTTTTACTTCGGCCACAACTACCTGTAATGGCTGATTTTCCGAATTGGTAAGCGTAAGCTGTTGCCCAACTTCCAGCACCATATCGGCAGGTACATTACTCTTAGGGAAGTCAAAAACATTTTGCACATCCCATTCGCCATAACCCTCTGCGGGGGTTACAGTAATTACTTTTTTGTCTCCTACAGCCATACCTTCCACGCCTTTGTCAAAACCCGGAATCATCATACCGGTACCTACTTCAAACTCTAATGGTGCACGGCCTGCACTGCTGTCAAATTGTTCGCCAGTAGCTAATTTACCGGTGTAATGCACCTTTACGGTATCGCCTTTTTTTACTGTAGACATCTTTACAATGTTTTTTATGTAATCAATAATTTTTGCTTGCCCCGATTGCTTCGGGGTGAACCCAGCTATAATGCTACTAGGAAGCGACATTGGCGAACGTTGTAAATCACGAATATTTCGGGACTCCATTCTTCAACACACCTTTATTCAGCTTTCCTTCTCAAACGCAATATTATCCATTTCCCTTCTCCTTTTGGAGAAGGTGCCTAAAAGGCGGATGAGGCTGAGAAGGTGGCCGAAGGCCGGATGAGGCTGCTGCTATTGGGCTTCCCCTTACTATCATTAAAGAACAAGCTAACTATAACTAGGTTTCGGGGCGAAAATAACACCCTGTTTTCAAACCCCACATTTTTTGATTTCCTATTTAGAAAAATAGCAAGGACATTTACCCACAAATAAAATGACCCCATGGCACAACGAACCGTCTTTCTTTTTTTACCAGTTATTGTTTGTAGCTTTTTTGTGGCAACCGCACAGCCCAAAACCGGTAAACTAAAATCAGAAATCATACATCAAAACTCAAAAATTCTACCCGGTGCCCATCAATTAGCTGAGTACCTGCCCATGCTTAAAGGCAAGCGGGTGGCCATTTTTGCCAACCAAACGACAGCCATTGGTCAGGTGCATCTAGTAGATACCTTGCTTAAGTTGGGTGTCAATATTGCAACCATCTTTAGCCCCGAACACGGCTTTAGGGGCGATGCCGATGCCGGTGAGCATGTAAGCAGCAGTGTAGATAAAGCTACCGGCATTCCCATTATTTCGCTGTACGGCGACCATAAAAAAGCCACCGTTGAAGACCTGACCAATATCGACATCCTGCTTTTCGACTTGCAGGATGTGGGCCTCCGCTACTATACCTACATTAATAATGTGCAGGAATGTATGGAAAGTGCTATCGCTGCCAACAAGCCTTTAATCATCCTCGATCGCCCAAACCCTAACGGTTTTTTTGTAGATGGCCCTGTGCTTGAAGATGGTTTTCAGAGCGGCGTAGGTAAGCAAAGTGTGCCGATTGTGTACGGAATGACAATGGCCGAATACGCCGGTTTTTTATATGGCGAAAAACTGCTTGATAAAAAAATGTACCAATACACCGATGCCGCCGCCCCGTTAAAAATACTGTTGGATAAGTACAAACCCTTGCAACTCACCATTATAAAATGTAAAAATTACGACCACAACAGCTACTACGAACTGCCTATAAAACCAAGCCCCAATCTGCCTAATATGCAGAGTGTGCTGCTCTACACTTCCATTTGCTTTTTCGAAGGCACCGAAGTAAGCCTTGGCCGTGGTACAAGCAAACCTTTTCAGATATATGG
>JAYUTQ010000112.1:0-1932 GCA_043755055.1 Chitinophagaceae bacterium
CTAAACCATCATTTATAGGTTTACGCAACTGTTTCTTCTAATTTTTGCTCTTTTTAAAAAATTTACAAATTCAATAAATACATCATTATGAACTCCATTTATCTTGTTTCACTCATTTTCGTTGGCATCAGCATGTTGGTTTCAATGCAGTTGAAGGGTAAATTTTCGAAATATGCCAAAATTCCGTTATCGGGTGGCCTAACCGGCAAGGCTGTGGCAGAAAAAATGCTTCGGGAAAATGGCATTTATGATGTGCAGGTAGTTTCTGTAGGCGGCTTTTTAAGCGACCATTACAACCCGGCAGATAAAACGGTAAACCTTAGCCCGGATGTTTACAATGGCATTTCTATATCGGCCGCAGCTGTAGCTGCCCACGAATGTGGCCATGCGGTACAACATGCTACCAGTTACTCGATGCTGAAACTGAGGAGCAATTTGGTGCCGATTGTCAAGTTTAGCAGCATGTCGGTACAGTGGGTGCTATTAGCGGGTATCATTTTGGTAAACTCATTTCCGGCACTTTTACTAATTGGTATTGGGCTTTTCGCCGCTACCACTCTTTTTTCTATAATTACATTACCTGTGGAATTTGATGCCAGCAACCGTGCCCTTGCATGGCTTGAAGAAACAAATATTACCAACCCCACAGAGCAAAGCCAGGCTAAAGATGCTTTAAAATGGGCTGCCATGACCTATGTGGTTGCGGCCGTGGCTTCACTTGTTACCTTAGTACAGTACATTCTTGTTTATGCAAACCGTAGAAATTAAATTTATTTGTTTCTACACAAAATAAAAACACGCAGCAAAAAACATTACCATTTTGTCAATATTTTGTTAATTTAACATTAAGGCTTATTTTGTCACTGTTAAACCAAAATTAATAACATCATGAGAAAACTGTTTGCTAGTTTGGCGACATTGTTATTGTCGTCACTTGCTGTATTTGCACAAACAACGGTTACAGGTAAGGTAACAGATCTTAATACCAGGACCCCACTTTCCGGTGCTTCGGTAGTAGTTAAAGGAACCAATATTGGTACCACTACTGGTTTAGATGGAAGTTTTTCCATTACCATTCCTGCAAAAAGTAAAGTTCTTGTCGTTTCTTACCTCGGCTATTCTGTGCAGGAAGTAACTGCAAAAGCAGGGGTTATTGATGTATCGCTTTCTACAAGCGATGTAAAAACCCTGAATGAGGTAGTGGTAACAGGTTACGGTTCTAAAATTAAAAAGGACCTAACCGGCAACATTGCACGAATAAAAGGTAAAGAGATAGAGAACATGCCTGTAGCCAGCGTAGATGCTGCCTTACAGGGAAAAGCTGCCGGTGTGTTTGTAAACAGCCAATCGGGTAAATTAGGGCAGGCGGCAACAGTTAGAATACGGGGTAACTCCTCTATTAGTGCCAGCAGCCAGCCATTATATGTGGTAGATGGTGTGCCTATTACCACCGCCGACCAAAGTACTTATGGTGGTGACATGAGCCCGTTAACCGACATCAACTCTAACGATATTGAATCAATAGAAGTATTAAAGGACGCTTCGGCAGGTGCCATTTACGGTTCACGGGCAGCTAACGGTGTTATATTAATCACTACCAAAAGAGGTAATTCTGGTAAAACATCGGTGAGTGCTAACTACCAAACCGGAAGTTCTAAAGAAACCCGCCGGGTGGAATTTCTGAATTCTGAGCAGTATGCTGAGCTTTTTTTAAGGGCTACAAAATACACAGATAATTTTTATAACACCCCGCTGAACGACCCCAACAGCGAAACTACATTTGCCAAAGACTGGATGGGTTACCACAGCTTTGATAAATGGGCTGCCAACCCTAAAACAACTTACGACTGGCAAGATCAGGCTTTTCAAAAAGGTGCTTTTCAGCAGGGTGATGTACAGATAAGTGGTGGTAACGATAAAACCAAATTTTTT